>NZ_JAMYLP010000056.1:0-37297 GCF_040318085.1 Mesorhizobium sp. M1322 | reverse complement strand
AGGCTCAGTTGACCAAGCACACGATCGACCATCCGAATCATCTCCCTATCTTCCTTGCGAACGGAATCACCAATCCGATTCTGTGCAAAGGCCTCTCAAGGGGAGAGATTGGATGTCGCTTCGGCTTTCGCCAATCTCAGAAGAAGCGCTACCGGCGAAGCTGCCAATCTCCCCCCTTGAGGGGGAGATGTCCGGCAGGACAGAGGGGGGTGTTCAAGCGCGGCGCATAGGGATAGGCAAGTTTCGCGCGGAGGGAATAGAAGCAGTGAACCACTATCCCGTACCTCCTCGTAACCGCGGCAATGCGCGCAAGATGCGCAAGGCCATGACGGACGCCGAGTTGAAGCTCTGGAATGAGATCCGGGCGCACCGTCTCATGGGATTGTCGTTTCGGCGACAGATGCCGATAGCCGGCTACATTGTCGATTTTGCCTGTCCGGACAAAAAGCTGATTGTCGAACTCGACGGCTCCCAGCACGCTCAGGCCGAAGCCTCGGCATCGGATGCTTATAGAAGCTCGCGGCTTGAGGCGATTGGCTGGACCATCCTGCGTTTCTGGAACGACGACGTTATTCGCGACATCGAGAATGTCTGCCAGCACATCGTGATCGTAGCCGGCCTCGCAGGCGCGGACATGTGTTGAGTGTTGGTCGCGGACCTAGCAAGCTTGCCGGACAGCGCCCCCTCTGTCCTGCCCTCTTTGCCAAAACTTGGTATCTCCCCCGAAGGGGGGAGATTGGATGTCACATTGGCTTTCGCCAATCTCCAACGTTGGGGAAAAGCCGCGTTTACGCTGGTGCGTTCACACGCTGCGAACGCGTCGCCCAATCGATGACCGTCCCGCCTGCAACCGTCGAGCTCGTCTGCGGCGCGAG
The DNA here is from genome assembly GCF_040318085.1 of Mesorhizobium sp. M1322. NCBI lineage: Bacteria > Pseudomonadati > Pseudomonadota > Alphaproteobacteria > Hyphomicrobiales > Phyllobacteriaceae > Mesorhizobium > Mesorhizobium sp. M1322. Next base: position 36,422 of record NZ_JAMYLP010000056.1, on the reverse strand, counting down.
AAGATCGTTGCGGCGGGCAAACGCCACGAAAGTCGCCCGCGCCGTCTCGGCGTCGATCTCTCCGTCTATCGCAGCCCGGCACGCCTTGGCGGCGATGTCATGCGCGGCCGTCCGGCTCGCCGACGGCCAGTCGGCAAGCAGCGCATAGGCTTCAGCGGCGCTTTCTATCTTGGTCGGGCTACCGAGGCCGGTGAGGATGGTGACCGGCCTTTCAAAAGAAGAACGATCCATGACACTCTCCTTTCGGGGTTCAACTGTCTCGACTCCTGGTTCAAGAATCTGGCCGGGTTCAGGAATCCGGCCAAGATCAATCGTCGGGTTCATGCGAATTTCGGGCGCAACTGGCATCGCGAGGGCGGTCGCGGCGTCGACGCGATGGTGGGCCGGCTGCGGCGGCATGCTCGGCCGTGGCAGCAGCCGGTGCACCTTGGCCAGCGTCTCCAGCCAGGCCATTACGACAAGGGGCGGATGTTCACGCCCGTAAAGCCAGGCCTTTGCCTTAGCGACCGCATAGCCCGCCTCTTCGGCAAAATCGGTTTCCGACCACCTCAGCAGGCGCAGGTACTCACGCATCCGCGCTGCAATCATTTACGCTCCTCCTTGTTGGCTCCTAATCGCTGAGCCGACAGGAACATCAGCGTGTAGGCCGCCTTGCGACGGTCCCAGCCGGCCGATTCGACCGCGTCCAGCAATCCGTCGACAAGCGGCGCCAGCGCCGTCTTGCACTCCTTTTCATAGTTGAAATCGGTCTTGGAAAGGGTCGGCGCGAAGATCTTTCCAAAACTGTTCATCATGTCCATGGCAACACCTGCATCTGTTCCGAGCAAGGCCGTGCCCGCCTTCGCATCGGCGGGCACGGTCGTTTGTCCTCAGAAGCCTGGCGTCAGTAATCCATGCCGGCACCGGCGGGCATTGCCGGCCCGGCCGCTTCCTTCTTCGGCTTCTCGGCCACCATCGCCTCGGTGGTCACCAGCAGGCCGGCCACCGACGCCGCGTCCTGGAGAGCGGCGCGCACCACCTTGGCCGGGTCGATCACGCCCTGGGCGTAGAGGTCCCCGAACTCGTTGGTCTGGGCGTTCCAGCCATAGCCGAATTCGGTCTTCTCGCGCAGCTTGCCGACGATGATCGAACCCTCGGCGCCGGCATTCTCGGCGATCTGGCGCACCGGCTGCTCGATAGCCCGACGCACGATCTCGACGCCGGTCTTCTGGTCGGGATTGTCGACGGAGACATTATCGAGCGCCTTCGCCGCCCTGAGCAGCGCCACGCCGCCGCCAGGCAGTATGCCTTCCTCGACCGCAGCGCGGGTGGCGTGCATGGCGTCGTCGACGCGGTCCTTGCGCTCCTTGACCTCGACCTCGGTTGAGCCACCGACGCGGATGACGGCGACGCCGCCGGCGAGCTTGGCCAGCCGCTCCTGCAGCTTCTCGCGGTCATAGTCGGAGGTGGTTTCCTCGATCTGCGCCTTGATCTGGGTGATGCGTCCCTGGATCTCGTCCTTGCGGCCGGCGCCGTCGACGATGGTGGTGTTCTCCTTCTCGATCAGCACCTTCTTAGCGCGGCCGAGCATCTCCAGCGTGACGTTCTCGAGCTTGATGCCGAGATCCTCGCTGATTGCTGTACCGCCGGTCAGGATGGCAATGTCTTCCAGCATCGCCTTGCGGCGGTCACCGAAGCCCGGCGCCTTGACAGCTGCAACCTTCAGGCCGCCGCGCAACTTGTTGACGACTAGCGTCGCCAGAGCCTCGCCTTCGACGTCCTCGGCGATGATCAGCAGCGGCTTGCCCGATTGCACGGCGGCTTCGAGCACGGGAAGCATGGCCTGCAGGTTGGAGAGCTTCTTCTCGTGGATCAGCACATACGGCTCTTCGAGTTCGACGCGCATCTTGTCCTGGTTGGTGATGAAATAAGGCGAGAGATAGCCGCGGTCGAACTGCATGCCTTCGACCACCTCCAACTCGGTCTCGGCGGTCTTGGCTTCCTCGACCGTGATGACGCCCTCATTGCCGACCTTTTCCATCGCCTCGGCGAGGAAGCGGCCGATCTCGGCATCGCCATTGGCCGAGATGGCGCCGACCTGGGCAATCTCGTCGTTCCTGGTCACCTTGCGGGCATTGGCTTTGAGTTCGGCGACGATGGCGTCGACCGCTTTGTCGATGCCGCGCTTCAGGTCCATCGGGTTCATGCCGGCGGCGACCGCCTTGGCGCCTTCCTGGACGATCGCCTGAGCCAGAACGGTCGCGGTCGTGGTGCCGTCGCCGGCGACGTCGCTTGTCTTCGACGCCACCTCGCGCACCATCTGCGCGCCCATGTTCTCGAACTTGTCCTCAAGCTCGATTTCCTTGGCGACGGTAACGCCGTCCTTGGTGATGCGCGGGGCGCCGAATGACTTGTCGAGGACGACGTTGCGGCCCTTGGGACCGAGCGTCACCTTCACCGCGTCGGCGAGGATGTTGACGCCGCGCAACATCTTCTCGCGGGCTTCGGTATGGAATTTCACATCCTTGGCAGCCATTTGGATAACTCCTTCAAATAGGCAGCTTTTCGTTGACTGATTTCTTGTCCAGGCCCCGCTCAGGCGGCCTTCTGCATTTTGTCGGTCAATTCGATCACGCCCAGCACGTCGCTTTCCTTCATGATGAGCAGGTCCTCGCCGTTGAGCTTGATCTCGGTGCCCGACCATTTACCGAACAGGATACGGTCGCCGACCTTGACGTCGAGCGGCTGCAGCTGGCCGCTATCGTCACGCGCCCCGGGACCTGCGGCGATCACCTCGCCTTCCTGCGGCTTTTCCTTGGCGGTGTCGGGAATGATGATGCCGCCCGCGGTCTTCTCGTCGACCTCGATGCGGCGGACCAGGATACGGTCATGCAATGGACGGAACGCCATGTCGTTCTCCTCATAGGACAAACAGATTTTCTTGGACCTCCCTTCGCAGCCGACCGGTACAACGGCCGACGCGACGGTGCGCGACCCCTGTTCAGGCATCGCTCGCGCATATCGAATTAGTTTGGCGTTCGTGGCTTTCAAGAGTACGTCGAAAAAATTTTAGCACTCGCCGTGGTCGAGTGCCAACGCACCGTAATGATGGCGCTATTCCAGGAATTGACATGTCGGATGCGGCTTGAGATCGCGGCGCAACCTTTCGACATCGTTGTCGATCCCGGCACCGCCTGCCGGCGGCCGGAACCGATGAGGAAGCGGAGGCGTTTTTGCATGCACAGGATGGACGCCTGATCGTTCGAAAAGGAGACGTGCATGGTCAGCAACGAGTTCCAACTCCAGATGCAGGGTTTCGGCCTGACGACGGCGGAGATCCACTATCGCCTTCCCGACTTTCGGGACCTGCTGCAGCTCTTCATCTGGCAGGAATACGACATCGCTCCGGATTTCCCGACGCTGAAGCATTTCCTCGAATATTGGGAACGCGAGATCGAAGGCCCGCTGCATTCCGTGCGCGTCGCCCATCACCGTCTGATCCAACCCTCCGAATGGCGGGCGGTGGACGGTGTTATTACGCTGCAGTGAGACAGGGGTACGCGTCGCTCGGAGCACGGCCGTTCAGGTGGATTTACGTCCCTTGACAAGCAGTCCGGCCGTGCGAGCCGCCTTGACGAAGGCGGTGCGAGCCTCGCGGGCTGTGCGCCAGCCGTCGAGCGCGTCGCGGCAGGCGCGATAGGCTGCGCGCCAGCTTCGGCCGCGCGCCCGGTCCGGCCATTGCTGCATGCATTCGATGGCTTCCCAGCTGCTGGCGACCTTGCGCTCTTCGACGGATTGGAGCTTGAGCGTGATCGGTTCGGAAAATGGGACGTCGTTCATCACTTCCTCCTTGTCTTTCTGTTTTTTAGAGCAAGTAACATCCTCGATTAAGCAGGAGGGCGGCCCGAACGGCGCCGATGGACGAGGTGGTTCGTCTGCCTACGCGCTTCAAGACCCCATCTCAACCTTGCTTGCTCCAACCCCTGCCCTGCCCAGACGCAACGGCCGGCTATAAGTCGTCGTCCGGCGGTTCGAGAAGCCCGATCAGCGTCGCCACCCTTGCCGACGGCATTGGGCGGCCCTCGTTCACCAGCGCCTCATCGGCGCCAACCCAGGCAAAGGCCTCGCGCAACTCTTCGATCGTCGCGCCGGTCGAGGCGATGTCGGCGATAACGGCGTCGTCCACCGGGCCCAGCACCGAAATGATGTCGTTGCGTGTCATGGTCATGATATCCTCCATGCGTGCCGGCGCGACCCACAAATGAAGGTTGCAACCGGCATTCCCAGCTACAATCCGGCAACAAAAATCTGGCAGCGGGACAGAATCTGGGTCTTGATTTCGGGCTGACAATAACCAAATCGAAATTGCCGGTTGCCGAATGGGGCCGGCAGAACCCAGGGAGCGCCAAGCTCTTTGGCGTCCCTCGTACTATGTTGCTCAATGGAGGATGTAGCTATGAGAACCGCATTCGACTTTTCCCCGCTTTATCGGTCGAGCATCGGTTTCGACCGCGTCTTCAACCTACTGGAAAACGCGCCGCAAGCAGTCGAAACCTGGCCGCCTTATGACATCGAGCGAAGCGACGGGAACACCTATCGCGTGAGGATCGCCGTCGCCGGCTTTTCCGAAGACGATCTCGATATCACCCACGAGCCGAACCTTCTCATCGTCTCGGGCGAGCGCAAGGAACAGGACAAGGTGGAATATCTCCATCGTGGCCTTCCGGTGCGGCCATTCACACGGCGCTTCGAGCTTGCCGATCACATGACGGTCACCGGCGCCTCGCTCAACAACGGCCTGCTGACGATCGACCTCGTGCGCGAAGTGCCAGAGGAGATGAAGCCGCGTCGTATCACGATCGCCAAGCAAGACGGCGCGCCGAAGGCCGGGCAGGTCGAAAAGCCGAAGCAGGCCGCCTGAGCGAAGGCGATCTCTGACGACGACTTTGCACAACCAGTCGAGAAAGGAGAACGTCAATGGCTATTCGTGATCTCATTCCCTGGGGCCGGGAGAACAGTCCGGTTTCCAGCTTCTATCGTGACGATGACCGGGACCCGTTCATGGCCTTGCATCGGGAGATGAACCGCATGATCGACGACGCGTTCCGCGGTTTCGAAACGCGCATGCCGTCGCTCAGTGGGTTCTCGTCGGCGCGCGGCAGCTGGCCGAGCGTCGAAATCTCCGACGGCGAGAAGGAGATTCGCGTGACCGCCGAAATTCCCGGCATGGACGAGAAGGACGTCGAGGTGCTGCTTGACGACGGCGTGCTGACGCTGCGCGGCGAGAAGCGCTCCGAAACCGAGGACAAGGACAGGCACTTCTCCGAGCGGTTCTACGGCCGCTTCGAGCGCCGCATCCCGCTTGGCTACGAGGTCGAGCAGGACAAGGTGAACGCCGCCTTCCACAACGGCGTGCTCACCGTGACGTTGCCGAAGACCGAGCGCGCGCAGGCGAAGGCCAAGCGCATCGCGATCAGTGGCAGCGCCGCCAGCCCCGGCAAGAGCAAGCACTGACAACATCGGCAGCCGGACGCGCAAGCCGCGCGCCCGGCTGCGTCGGATACCTTAGAGCAACAAGCCCTACCAGCATCAACTTCCTGCGGCAGGCTTTGCCTTAACGTTCTCCAGCGCGGTCAACAGATAGTCCTGCATCGTCGCCTGAAGGTCTGTTGTGGCGGTGCGCCCCGGCATCGCGTCCTTCGCCGCCGCTTCGTCGAAGGGCGAAGCCTGCTGTGCCGCCGCCCGATTGGCCCGCGCCATGCGCAGTTCGCGCAGTGCCGCCAAGGTGCGCGGACGATTTGCGCGGCGGATGCTGCGAAATTCCTTCCTCACCTCGGGCGAAAACGTTGTTGCTGTCCGGGCCGGTGAAACTGCGGGCCGAGCGGCCACGGAAACGACCGAGACGCAGGAAGCCCCCCTACGCGCGCCGGCGAAAAGTTCTCACCGGCAGCCGGTTCGGTGCTTATCTAATGCATGTCGCGCAAAAGTGTGCAGCGGTTTTGCGATAATGACATGCATAAAACAACAACGCTAAAGCGCGTCGCATGAGGCCGGTCAAATGCGACGCGCTTTAGTCAAGCAAACTCACTATTTGCAGGATCAGGACCAACAGCACAAAGCCAAGGACACACGCAAAGACCGCGACCAAAAAGACGGTGCGCTGCTGTCTGCCCACGGCTTTCTCCCTGAAAGCGCACCCCATCCACCAATACGAACGTTTGTCTCAAAAGTTTGCTTGAGGCCGGCGGAGGGGGAGCAAACATGACTCAGGCAAAAGAATCTCCTGACAAGGTGTTCGTTTGCGAGGGCGGTTACATCATTCATCCGGACGATGCAGAAATATTAGAAAGTTCTAATATTTTTCCGGAGCGGCGGAACCTCCGGGTTCCTGCTGCGGATCGGGCTGCAACCCGATCGGGCCCGCGCTCTCCGCCAGAGGCGCGGGCTTCATTTGTTCAGCCGATGCGCCAGACGGCGCGGAGGTCGCATATTGAAGATCTACGGGAGCATTAGTAGCAGAAGTCGCTACCGTGGCGTTCCTGGCATCCAGGCAACGGAGCCCGTCATCCGAAAGGGTGGCGGGCTTTCCTTTCGATTGTCGAATTGCTGAAGCACGTCTACAGAACAGGGCCTAACTCCATCACCACGAAAGCGGTGACACCCAGCACGACGAGCGCATAGGCCGCATAGAGAACAAGCAGCAAAACCTCAAGGTCGCGGAAAGAGGTTGTGGCGGCCTTGATCTGTTGAGGCTCGCTTTTCTCGATAAGATCGGTTTGTAATGGCCCTGCTGTCGCGACGACATAGACAATCCGGTCGTTCTCGGCTGCCTGCAATATCCGGTCCGCGATATCGAGAGCGATCACTGGGTCTTCGGCCAGCCGATCTGCAGCTATTCGGTATTCAGTAACAGTCTGCACCTCACGTTTTCCCATGCACGATAATCGCGCCAATTAATTTAGGTTCCACTAAGATAGCTAATGCATGTCGCGCAAAAGTGTGCAGCGGTTTTGCGATAACGACATGCATAAAAACGCCAACCTAAAGCGCCTAAAGCGCGTCGCATGAGGCCGGTCAAACGCGACGCGCTTTTTAGTTCCGATCGGCCCGCGTCCTTCGATTACAGGGCGTGCCGAAGCCGCCACCCGAGGCCGTCCTTGCGCCCGTGCAAAAAACCGCCACGCGCCGCGTGGGACAAAACAGGTCGCTGCGTAGAAAGAACTAAAAGGGCGGGCTCAGAGCCTTGGTCTCAGATCGCCTCGCGCTCCCGTTCCGGCGTGGCGACCAGCAAGGCCGCGGCGGCGTTGGCGGTGGCGATGGCGGCCTCGACCTGATGCCCGCGGGCAAGGCTTGCCGCGAACGCACCGACGAACTCGTCGCCGGCGCCATGGGTGCTGACGACCTTCACCGGCACGGCCGCCAGCGCGAACGCCTGGCCGTCGCGGTCGCAATAGGCAACGCCCTCCCCGCCGGCGGTGACGATCGCGGCCGGGTAAAAATCGGCCAGCATGCGTGCCGCCTCGGCAGCCCCCTCGAGCGTGTCGACGACCGGAATGCCGGCCAGAAATTCCGCCTCGATGGCGTTAACGATGACGATATCGGTGAGTGCGATCAGTTCGCCGGACAGTTTTCGCGCGGGCGCGGCGTTGAGCACGATCCGACCACCGTGTCTCCTCACCGCCCGCGCTGCGGCAATGTTGGCGGCTTCCGGCACCTCGTTCTGCAGCAGCAGCACCGCCGTGTGCGCAACGATCTCGGTCGCGGCCGAGATGTCCTTCTCGCCCAAGGTGAGATTGCTGCCTGAGACGATCACCGCGCCATAGTCGCCGCCGTCGTCGAAGATCGCCACGCTCATGCCCGAGCCGGCGCCCGGCGCGACCCTCACGAAGCGGCTGTCGACGCCGTTGCGTTCGAGATTACCGAGAAGCACGCGGCCGAAATCGTCATCGCCGACGGCGCCGATCATCGCCGAGCGCACGCCGGCCCGCGCGGCCGACACCGCCTGATTGCCGCCCTTGCCGCCGCATTTCGGCTGCCAGGCATGGCCGGTCACGGTTTCGCCCTTGCGCGGGCGGTCGGAGCCTTCGACCATGATGTCGTAATGCAGGCTGCCGAACACGGTGACCAGCGGCGGGGAAGCCGTCATGTGCCCCGATCTTTCATGAGCCCTTGTCCCGGCGTTTCGACGTCACCGCCGACATGGTGCGGCCGAGATTGCGCTCCGCCGCCTGGTAGTCGCGCTGCGCCACCGCGACGAACAGCGCGTCGAGAATATTGAGCTGGGCAATGCGCGCCGCCGCGTTCTCGCCCATCAATGGCGAGCCCTGCGCGGTCGAGCACAGCACGATGTCGGCGACGGCGGCCAGCGGCGAGTTGTCGTAGTTGGTGATCGCCAGCGTCCGCGCACCGCTCTTGCGGGCGAGGTGGATGGCGTCGATGACGGCGCTGGTGTTGCCGGAATGCGAGAAGCCGACGGCGATGTCGTCGGCGCCGAGCAGCGAGGCCGACATCAGCATCATGTGCGAATCGTCGTAGACTGATGCGCGGATGCCGATGCGCAGGAATTTGTGCGAGACGTCGCGCGCGATCTGCGCCGAACCGCCGACGCCATAGAAATCACGGTTCCTGGCGCGGTAGAGAAGATCGGCGGCGCGGTCGAAATCGTCCATGTCGAGGATCGCCAGCGTTTCCTCCAGCGCCTGGATGGAGGTGCGGAACACCTTCTGCACGATCTCGGCCGAACTGTCGTCGACCGACAGTTCCTGGTGCATTTCGGCGGTCGGCAGGCGGCTGTATTCATAGACCGCGGTGCGGAAGTCGCGATAGCCGGAAAAACCCAGCTTCTTGGCGATCTTGACCACCATCGCCTCCGACACGCCGGCCTCCTCGGCGATCTGCTTGAGCGGAATGGTCTCGTCGAAGCCGCGCCGCCCGAAGACGGTTTCCACCACCTTCGCCTCGAGCGGGGTCAGATGCGGCATCATCATGCGGATCCGCGGTCCTACTGCTTTCAGATCCAGGCTGGTCAAGGTCATCCACGTCCCCTCGTCACGCGATCGATAAGCATCGCGGCGAGGATTATAAGACCAGTTGCCAGGAGCTGATAGAAGGACTGGACATTCATCAGCGTCAGGCCGTTGCGCATGGTGCCGAGGATGACGGCGCCCAGAATGGTGCCGACCACGCTGCCCTTGCCGCCCATCAGCGAGGCGCCGCCGATGGCCGCAGCAGCGATGGCATCGAGCTCCCAGAGATTGCCGAGAATGGGCTCAGCAGCACCCAGCCGGCCGATCAGGATCTGCGCAGCAAGGGCCGCCAGCAGGCCCGAGATCATGTAGGCGGCGATCTTAGTGCGGGCAATCGGCACGCCTGCTATGTAGGCGGCCTCCTCATTGCCGCCGACGGCGAGCAGATATTCGCCGAACGGCGTCTTCTTGAGGATGATCCAAGCGATCAGCGCGACCACGGCAACGATGATGACCGCCAACGGCAATCCGAACAGCGATCCGTTGAAGATGGCGCGGAACCCGGCAGGCAGGCCGAGCACCGGATTGCCGCCGGTGTAGATCAGCGCCAGCGCCCGGTAGGTGCTGAGCGTTCCCAGCGTGACGATGAAAGGCTGCAGCCCGACAAAGGCAACCAGCACGCCGTTGAGCAGACCACAGACGAGACCGATGGCGAAGCCGGCGGCGATGGCCAGCGGAAACGGCACGCCGGCAACCAGCATCGAGGCCGAGATGACGGCCGAAAGGGCTGCCGTCGGCCCGACGGACAGATCGATGCCGCCCGAGATGATCACCAACGTCATGCCCAACGCCAGGCAGGCATTGATGCTCGACTGCTGCAGGATGTTGATCAAATTGCGCTCGGCAAAGAAGCCCGGGACCAGCGCACCGAAGACGGCGAGGATCACGACCAGGCCGATCAGCGTGCCGGCGTCGCGCACGGAAAACCGGTGCAGGAAATCGGCCATTGGCCGCGCTGCTGTGTGTTCGGTTATATCAGTCATCCGCTGGTCCTGTCCGTTATGCACCGGCCCGATGGCCTTGCGCCTTGCCGCCCTGAGTCTCCGATTGGGGTATGGCGTGCGCCGCGATCGCCTGTTCGTTGAGATCGGCCCGATCGAGTTCGGCCGCGACCGCGCCGCCGCGCATGACCAGCACGCGGTCGGCGAGCCGGATCACCTCAGGAAGCTCGGACGACACAACGACGACCGAATGGCCTTCGGCGGCGAGCTCCTCGATCAGGTGATAGATCTCCGCCTTGGCGCCGACGTCGATGCCGCGCGTCGGCTCGTCGAACAGCAGAATTCGCGTTCCCGCCGCCAGCCAGCGGCCGATGATCGCCTTCTGCTGGTTGCCGCCGCTGAACAGCCGGATCGGCCGGTCGAGCAGGAACGGCCTGAGATTGACCCGCTTCATCTTCTCGGCTGCGACCCGTTTCAGCCTGGTGTGATCGATGATGCCGCGCGGCGCGAACACGCCCATCGAAGCCAGCGCCATGTTGCTGGAGATCGACCGCAACGGCACGATGCCTTCGCGTTTCCGCTCCTCCGGCACCAGGCCGATGCCGGCGGCGATGGCGTCGCGCGGACCGGAAAGTTTTATGGCCTTGCCGTCGATCTCGATTGTGCCTGACGAGGCGCGGTCGGCACCAGCCAGCAGCCGCAGCAGTTCGGTGCGGCCCGATCCGACCAGGCCGGCAATGCCCAGCACCTCGCCGCGATGCAGGTCGAACGAGACGTCATGGACCTTGGTTACCGAGGCGAGGCCACGCACGCTCAGCCTTACTTCGCTGGAAGCGTGCGAGCGGTGCTGTTCCTGGGCAAGCTCGCGGCCGACCATCATCGAAACGACGGTCTTTTCCGACACCTGCGCGAGATCGACGGTTCCAACCACGACGCCGTCGCGCATGATTGTGGCGCGTTGGCAGATGCCGAACACCTCGTCCAGCTTGTGCGAGACATAGACGACCGCGACACCGTCGCGCGCCAGGCCGGCAATGACTTCGGCCAGGCGCTCGAACTCGCTCGGCGTCAGACTCGATGTTGGCTCGTCCATCGCCACGATGCGCGCCCGGTCGAGCAGCGCCCGGGCGATCTCGACGATCTGCCGCTGCGCGACCTTCAGGCTGCCGAGCGGGGCTGCCGGATCGATGGTCGGGTCGATGGTAGCGAGGGCTTCCGCAGCGCGGCGCTCCTGCTCGCGCCGTGCGACGAAGATGCCGCCGCGCGTCAACGGATGGCCGAGGAACATGTTCTGGGCGACGCTGAGGTGCGGCACCTGCTGCAATTCCTGGTGGATCATGGCGACGCCCGCCGCGCGCGCGGCGACCGGATTGTTCAGTGTCACCGGCTTGCCGTCGATCAGCACGGTTCCGGCTGTCGGCCTGTAGACCCCCGACAGGATGCGCAGCAGCGTCGATTTGCCGGCGCCGTTTTCACCGAGCAGGCCATGGATTTCGCCGCCGCCGACCGAAAAGGCGACATCGCTCAGCGCCCGTACGGCCGGAAACACCTTGGAAATGCCCTCGAATTGCAGCCGCGCGACAGACATTGGTTCTATTCTCCAGGCAGAGGGTGCCAGCCGAATGGCCGGCACCCGCCCTGTGCTAGTTGCCCGCGGCCGCGTCCTCGAGCAGCGCCTTGCGCACGGCGTCGCCGGCGCCCGAGTAACGGTCGGCATTGTCCTTGGTGATCAGCGCCTGCGGCGTGGCGACGACGCGCGGCAGCTTCTGCCCGGCCACCAGTCGCAGCGCCGATTCCAGCGCCACCTCGCCGGTCAGCACCGGGAAACTATCGACGGTGCCGGTCAACTCGCCGGCGCGGATCGAGGCATAGGCGTCGGAGATGCCGTCGGTGCCGAAGACGGCGACCTTGTCCTGCAGACCGGCGGCCTTGACCGCCTCGACGATGCCCAGCGCCATGCCGTCATTGTTGGCATAAAAGCCGATCAGGTCCGGGTGCTGCTGCAGGATGTTGGTGGCTGCGTCGTAGGAGGTCTGGCGGTCCCAGTTGCCGGGCACGCTGGCAACGACCTCGAACTTGCCGCCTTCCGCAATCGTGGTCTTGAAACCGTCGGTGCGCTGCACGGCGGCATAAACGCCGGCCTGGCCTTCGACGATGGCGACCTTGCCGCCATCCGGCCGGTTCTTGATGAACCATTTGGCGACGCGCACGCCATTGTCACGCTGGACATTGCCGACATAGTGCTCGGCCTGCGGGATGACCGCGTCATTGACGTTGACCACCGGCACGTTGGCGGCCTTGGCCTGTTCCATGATCGGCTGCAGGTTGGAGTCGGTCTGCGGCGAGACGAGAAGCACGTTGTAGCCCTGTGTGACCAGGCCTTCGGCAATGGTGAGCTGTCCGAGCTGGTCGCCCTCGCTCTGCGCCGCCTGGTAGACGACCGGAACGGCGACGCGGTCGCCGAACGACTTGTAGCCCTCACCCAGCGAGCGCCAGTATTCGTTGGTCAGCGTCTTGGAGACGGCGCCGGCCTTGGTGCCGTCGGGCAGCTTGGGGAATGCCCCGAACTTGGCCTCGAGCTGCGACCAGTCGATCCGATCCTTCTCGGTGTCGGAATTGAGCGGCGCAAGGTCCGCGGAAAAAGCCGAGCCGATGGACAGCGCCATCAGGCCAGCGGCAGCGGTGGCAAGCAGAAACTTCATGGTCTTTCCTCCCTTGTTGAAAAACGGTCTATGCCGCGGGCCTCAGCTGTCCGGCCCGAGCATGGCTTCCTGAATGATGGCCTGCGACGCGACCGCGTCCTGACGGTCGACGGCGGTGGACAGGCGGTTGTCCTTTTCCAGCCGATCAACGACGCGCAGCATGCGCTTGACGGTCGCGATGTTGACTTCGCATTCGTGGACCGGATCGAGCCCGGTCATGTCGGGAAATGTGTCGAAGTAGATGGCGCCGGCGTAGCCGTCGCGGCGGATCTGCCTGAGCAGCTCGATCGTCTGCAGCGTATGCACCGCGCCGACCATCAGGCCGTCGTCGCGCTTGGCATAGCCATCGTTGAGATGGACGCCGAGCAGCTTGCTGTGGCGCGCCACGAGTGCTGCGGCAAAGGCCGGCTGCTCGTCGGCATAGAGCACATGGGCGAAATCGAGCGTCACGCCGAGATTGGGCAGGCCGATCTCGCGGATCGCCAGCAATGTCGTCGCCGCGTCGGGCATCAAGCTGTATGAGCGCGGCTCGTTGGGCTTGTATTCCAAGCTGATCTGGCAGTCGGGATCATGCGCCGCAACTTCACGAATCCCATCAATCTCGTGTTGCCACAGCGCCGCGTAATCGGCTTGGAAGGCATAGTCGAAGCCATCCTGCCCGAGCCACAGCGTCATCAGATTGGTGCCGGCCTCACGCGCGGCGTCGATGCCCGCCTTGGTCAGGTCAATGGCTTCGCGGCGAACAGCAGGATCCGGATTGGTGAAGGCGCCGAGCTTGAAGGCCGGATTGGAGTAGTAGCGCATGGCAAAACCATTGATGGAAAGCCCGAGATCGCCAAGTTTTCGCGCCATTTCTGCCGGTTTTTCATCAACATGGTCGGGAAAGTTGAGGTCGAGGTCAGTCAGCCCCGCAACTTTCGCCGCACGCGTCGCCATCTGCAGCATGGACGGCTTGCCGGCAAGATCCGGCCATTCGGCCTGTGGCCGAGAAGCAAAGGAATTCAGGCGTGTGGCGAAACGATTGGCTGTCATGTAGGACCCTTTGGTGGACATAACTTCACATATATACAAAACTTTGTAAAGTTCCTATTTGAAAGATGCGCCATGCCGCTGCGACCTAACGTAGGCGCTGTTTCGATCCGGCATGATGGCGGCCGCAGAGCGTGCACCAGGAAGAAAGCGGACTGCCAATAAACTGGTTTCCGCCCGCGACCACGCAGCTTTAAGCGGAGTTGTTACCGCTTTCGCGAAATCGGTAACCCGCACCTGCAGCGGATTCCCCGCACATGCCAGGCGCTCTATTCCGAGCTTGCACAGCGGTCGCGTGATGCCTCGTCCGGCGCCGCCGATCGTAACCATGTACAACCGCTCGCCGCCCTTGCATCTCGCGCGCCAATTGACCATCCTCGCCGACGTTAGTTGCACCGCGGCCGGGGGGTTCGCACATGCCGACGCTCTATGCGCTCAAACCAGCCTTCCAGGCAAAGCTGCGGCCGCTTGCCGACCGGCTGGCCGGGGCCGGTGTCACCGCCAACCAGATCACGCTGCTGGCCGCAGCCCTGTCGGTCGCCACCGGCGTTGTGGTCGCGGCCCTTGCCGGCCACCGCACGGTCTTCCTGCTGATGCCGGTGGCCCTGTTTGCGCGTATGGCACTCAACGCCATCGACGGCATGCTTGCGCGGGAGCATGGTCAGGCCTCGAAGCTCGGCATGTACCTCAACGAACTCTGCGACGTCGTCTCGGACCTCGCTTTGATCCTGGCCTTTGCCGCCATCTTTCCAGCCTGGGGCGTCGTCGCCTTTGCCATCACGGCAGTGCTTGTGGAATTCGCCGGTGTGCTTGGCATCGCGGTGGGCACGGGGCGCAATTATGCCGGGCCGTTCGGCAAGAGCGATCGGGCGCTGGCGCTCGGCATCATTGGCTTCCTCATCGCCTGCGGCCTATGGATCGCGGCGATAACGCCGTTTGTGTTTCCGGCAATGGCTACAGTCTCGCTGGTGACCGCCATCAACCGGATACGCAATGGCCTTAACGGGAGCGGTGGCTGAAATTTCGGTCGCATCCGCCAGGGGAACAACATGCTTCATGAACCAGCGATTGCCGCTTCCGCAAGTGAGCAGCGGGTGGCGCAGGAGCGCACCTTCCGCACGCATGACGGCACTGAGATCTTCTACCGCTATTGGCCGGCTGCCGGGCAACCCGCCACGGGCGCGGTCGTGCTGTTCCACCGCGGCCACGAGCATGGCGGCCGCATGGCGCATCTAGTCGATGAACTCGACATGCCCGACCATGCCTTCTACGCCTGGGACGCGCGCGGCAACGGTCGCTCGGCCGGCGAGCGCGGCTATGCACCGTCCTTTGCCGCGCTGGTGCGCGACATCGATTGTTTCGTGCGCGAGATCGGCAAAGACGGGTTCGGCCAGCGCGACATCGCGCTGATCGCGCAATCTTTCGGTGCTGTGCTCGCCGCCGCCTGGGTGCATGATTATGCACCGCAGATTCGCGCTTTGGTGCTGGCCTCGCCGGCCTTCTCGGTCAAGCTCTACGTGCCCTTCGCCAAGCAAGGCATTGCGCTGTGGCAGAAGATCAAGGGCCGCTTCTTCGTCAATTCCTACGTCAAGGCCAAGTTCCTGACGCATGACCCCGAGCGCATCGCCTCCTTCGAGGCCGATCCGCTGATCACGCGGCCGATCGCCTCCAACATCCTGGTCGAGCTCTACGAGCACGCCGCGCGTATCGTCTCGGATGCCCGCGCCATCACCGTGCCGACGCAATTGCTGATCTCCGGCAGCGACTGGGTGGTGCGGCATGGACCGCAGCACGAATTCTTCGTAAATCTCGCCAGCCCGGCCAAGGAGCGGCATGTGCTGCCCGGTTTCTTCCACGACACGCTGGGCGAGCGCGACCGCCGCCAGGCACTCGACCTGATCAAGCCGTTCCTCGAAACGCAGTTCACGACGCCGGAGACGTCGGTCGACCTGACCGCGGCCGACTGCGCCGGCTACACACGCGACGAGGCCGACCGGCTCGCCTCGCCGCTCGCTTTGCTGTCACCGAAAGGCCTTTATTGGGCAATGAGCCGGGCCTCGATCCGCATGGGCGCCTGGCTGTCGTCAGGCATGAAGACGGGGATTGCCACCGGCTTCGATTCTGGCTCGACACTCGACTATGTCTACGAGAACGAGGCGCGAGGCACCGGTCCGCTCGGCCGAATGATCGATCGCACCTTTCTCGACGCCATCGGCTGGCGCGGCATCCGCCAGCGCAAGCTGCATCTGGAAGAGCTGATCGGCCGCGCCACTCAGACGCTGAAGGCCGCCGGCCGCCCGGTCCATACCGTCGATATCGCTGCCGGGCACGGCCGCTACGTGCTCGACGCCGTCGCCAAATGCACCGAGCCGCCGGCAAGCGTGCGGCTGCAGGACTTCTCCGACCTCAACGTTTCGCTCGGCTGCAAGCTGATCGCCGAGCGGCACCTGCCGACCAGCATTTCGTTCCACCAGGCCGACGCTTTCGACGCCCAAATGCTTGCCGGGCTCGATCCGGCGCCGGACCTCGCCATCGTCTCCGGGCTTTACGAATTGTTTGCCGACAACGCCATGATCGCCCGCTCACTCGGCGGGCTGGCCAAGGCGATGCAGCCCGGCAGCCTGCTTCTCTACACCAACCAGCCCTGGCATCCGCAGCTCGAAATGATCGCGCGCAGCCTGACCTCGCATCGCGGCGGCCGGGCCTGGGTGATGCGCCGGCGTACGCAATGCGAGATGGACCAGCTGGTGGCGGCGGCCGGCTTCGAGAAGCTCGACCAGCGCATCGACCAGTGGGGCATCTTCACCGTCTCGATCGCGCGGCGCGTCTGAGCATGGTCTTGCCTGCCGTTGCCGCTGCCCCTGCCCTTTCTGCCTCCGCGCGCGAGCCGTACGCCGGCATCGTGCTACGTTCGGCGTTGTGGCTGGCGTTTCTGGCGCCGTTCTTCTACGCGACCTACGGCTTCGCCAACTGGCTGGCATCGCAGCGCTCCGATGTCGGCAGCATCGTCTTTGCCTGGGAGCGCGGCATCCCGTTCATCGCCTGGACGATCGTGCCCTATTGGTCGATCAACCTATTCTACGGCCTGTCGCTGCTGTTGAACGATACCAAGCGCGGCGTCGACCGTCTTGCCGGCCGCTATCTCACGGCGCAAATCATCGCCGTCGCCTGCTTTATCCTGTTCCCTTTGACGGCGACCTTCATGCGGCCGCAAACATCAGGCCTGCCAGGCTTCATGTTCGCGGTGCTCGGCGGCTTCGACAAGCCGTTCAACCAGGCGCCGTCGCTGCACATCGCGCTGCTGGTCATTGTCTGGGATCATTGGCGTCATCGGCTCACCGGCATAGCTGGCGTCGTCTGGCATGCCTGGTGCCTCCTGATCGGCGCCTCGGTGCTGACGACGTGGCAGCACCATGTCATCGATATCCCGACCGGCGCTTTGCTCGGCTTTTTTGCCCTGTGGCTGTTCCCGTGCAACGGCGAATTGCCGTTCGCCGGCTTTCACCTAACCGCCGATCCCAGGGCACGGCGGCTGGCGCTGTTCTACGCGCTCGTCGCAGCGCTGGCACTGGCCGGCGCCGTTGCCGGCGCCTTCGTCTCGGCGTTGTGGCTGATCCTGCTGTGGCCGGCGCTGGCGCTGGCCATCGTCGCCTTCGCCTATGCCGGGGCCGGCGTCAAAGTGTTCCAGAAAGCCGCCGACGGCGGCGTCTCGCTGGCCAGCCGTGTTTTGCTGCTGCC
Organism: Mesorhizobium sp. M1322; assembly: GCF_040318085.1. NCBI lineage: Bacteria > Pseudomonadati > Pseudomonadota > Alphaproteobacteria > Hyphomicrobiales > Phyllobacteriaceae > Mesorhizobium > Mesorhizobium sp. M1322. The sequence continues at coordinate 19,007 of NZ_JAMYLP010000056.1, read as the reverse complement.
TTACCGGCTTGGCGCCAGGATCAATGTGTGGGCGTGGACGCGCAAGCTGCCGCCGCATGTCGCGATCGCCGACGGCGTATTCCTCGGCCGCTTTCCCACCGCCGCCGAGGCCGACGCTTTCGGCACGGTGATCGACCTTGCCGGCGAGTTGGAAAGCCCGCGCCGCGTCACCTGTCGCTGGACGGCTGTCGCCATGGTCGATCTTTTGCCGCCCTCGCAAGCTGCGCAAGCGCAAGCGGTGGCGGCGATCGAGGCGGCCCGGGGCCACGGCACCGTGCTGGTCTGCTGCGCGCTCGGCTTCCAGCGCAGCGCCGGCGTCGTCGCCGAATGGCTGGTTGCCACCGGCCGCTCGCCAACGCCGGCGCAGGCGCACAAGCGGCTCGCGTCATCGGGCCGTCCGGTGCATCTTCGGATCGCGGCGGACGAGCCGGCATGAGTGCCCATCGAGACAAAGCCGAAGCATTCGCCGCCGGGCTGATGACGCAGGCGGTGTGGCCGCTGCTGCTGGTGCTGGCCATGTTGGTGGCCGCGCCGGTCATGGCCGTGGCAGCGCAGCCGCAGACGACGACGCTGGCGGCGGCGGTCTGGCTGGTCGCGGCAGCGAGCGGCGTGATCACCCTTGCCGTCTCGGCCCTGCTTGTCTTCGACGCGCTGCTGTTCTGGCTAATGGCGAGCCACATCAGCGAGGCCGCCGGCGGTGCCTCGGTCGACGACGTGCTGGCGCGCATGCGCGTCAAACCGGCCACTGCCGGCATCCGCTCGCTCGACCGGCGCATCGCGGGCACACAGCGCCTGCTGATGAAGCAGCGCATCGCGCTCGGCCTGTTCGTGGCGGCATCCGCTGTCGCCTTGTCTTTCTGAGCCGGACGATGAGCAAGCTCGGCACAAGGACCTTCACCCTGCTGCAGACCGTGACCTCGGTCGGCCTGTCGGCGCTGTCCTGGGCGGTGACCGGGGTGCGGCCGATCTGGAACGGCAGCCAGCCGTCGGACCGGCAGCGCATCTACTTCGCCAACCATGCCAGCCACGGCGATTTCATCCTGCTGTCGGCCTGCCTCAGCGAGAAGGAGCGCGCCCGCACCCATGCCGTCGCTGCCGCCGATTATTGGGGAAAATCGCGGCTGCGCCGTTTCATAGCGCAGGACATGCTGTCCTCCGTACTCATCCACCGGCAGTGGACGGACGAGGCGCAGAATCCGATCTCGATCATGCTGTCGGTGCTCGACGAGGGCCATTCGCTGATCATCTTTCCCGAAGGCACGCGCAACATGACCGACGAGCCGCTGCTGCCGTTCCGCTCCGGCCTTTACAATCTGTCGATGGCGCGGCCCGACGTCGAACTCATCCCGTGCTGGATCGAGAACATGTCGCGGGTGCTGCCCAAGGGGCAGTTCGTGCCGGTGCCGCTGCTCTGCCGTGTCGTCTTCGGCGCGCCGATCGCCATTGCGCCCGGCGAGGAACGCCGCGCCTTTCTCGACCGCGCCCGCCAAACACTGCTTGCGCTGAACCCCCGCCCGCAAAGAGACGACTAGACAACATGCCAATGCACGAAACCCTCATTCTGGTTGTCGGCCTCGCTGCGGTGCTGACCACGGCAAGCCTGGTCGCCGGCATCCTGTCGTGGCGCGCGCCGAAGCCACTCTCCTCGACGCTGGTCAACCTCAACCAGCGCATCAACGCCTGGTGGGTGATGGTGGTGGCGATCACCGTCGCCTTCTTCTTCGGCCGCTCCGGCATGACCATCCTGTTCGCGCTGATCTCGTTTGCGGCCTTGCGTGAATTCGTGACGCTGACGCACAGCCGCCGCAGCGACCATTGGGTGCTGCTCGGCATGTTCGGCATCATCATCCCGTTCCAGTACTGGCTGGTGTGGACCGCCTGGTACGGCCTCTTCACCATCTTCATTCCGGTCTACTGCTTCCTGCTGATGCCGGCGATCACCGCTCTGCACGGCGACACCGAGCGCTTTCTCGAGCGCGTCTCGGCGCAGCAATGGGCCGTCATGATCTCGGTCTACTGCGTCAGCCACGTGCCGGCGCTGCTGACGCTCGAGGTGCCCGGCTTCGAAGGCCGCAATTTGCTGCTGATCGCTTTCCTGATCATCACCGTGCAAGGCAGCGACGTGCTGCAATACATCTTCGGCAAGCTGTTCGGCAGGCACCTGATGTCACCGAAGGTTTCGCCGTCGAAGACCTGGGAGGGCCTGGTCGGCGGGCTGGCGACGTCGAGCCTGCTTGGCGCGCTGCTGTCGTTCCTGACGCCGTTTTCGCCGCTGCAGGCGGCGGGCGTCGCCTTCATCGCCTGCCTGATGGGCTTTCTCGGCGGGCTGGTCGCCTCCGCCATCAAGCGCGACCAGGGGGTGAAGGACTGGGGCCATTTGATCGAGGGCCATGGCGGCATGATGGACCGCGCCGACAGCCTGGTCTTCGCCGCCCCGATTTTCTTTCACACCGTGCGCTATTTCTGGACGTGAGCGCGAGCAACGGTCGGCGCTAGGCAGCGACCTTCAGCGCAACCGGCGGATCGCTCGACAACGCTACGCCTTCGAGTTTTGCCGCAGGTCGTGAGAGATGTTTCCCGCGGCTCTGCTTGGACCAGCAGGAACGCGGATGAAGTAGTTATGGCGCAGCCAGAACGCCTCGGCGGATGGCAAGGGCGACATCGGCGGAGAACGGCGGCACATCAAGCTTCAGCCAGCCGTCCGAATTCGCTTGCCATTCCGCCATTTGCCTGCCGGCAGTGGTATCCCAGGCGATGACGCGATAGGTGCCGCGAGCCAACCCGGGCAGCTCCAAGGCGGCCGGAACCGGCGCAGCGCCGGCGCGAAGCATACCGTTCCGCCCGATCGTGTCGCGGCGAACCAGCCAGACCACTGCCTGGGAATCGTCACCGCAGGCAACAGCCGCGGCGTCGGGACCGGAAACACGCACCTTGTTGCCGAGATGGGCACGCCGGAACGAAACCCAGTCGATCAGAGGGAGGAAATCGGCCAGCGAACGCTGCGCCCGCCGCATGCCGGGGGTGAGCACATGGGGGGTGCGGTTTGGCCACCGCATGCCGCCACCCGCGCCCCCCGCCGCCAGGTGAGCCCATTGCAAATGGCGGAAATATTCATCATCGAAAGGTTCCGGAAGCGTGATCTTCTTGTCCTTGAACGAGTGGATCGGGCCGTGCTCGGAATCGAGAAAAGGGCGGCCGTCATGGATTTCGCCGAGCGCCTCTCCGACGATCCGCGCCATGCCGAGCGCTGGCGCCACCGTGTCACTGGGGTCATCGATCGTGCCCTCCTCGTAGAGATGGAGGGAGGCGAAGTCGAGGTCTGGGTGGCGAAAGATCGGCCCGGGCAGTGGCATGTGGGGCCTCCAGCGAAGCTCAGGTCCGAACAGCGAGACGGTCTGCGGGTGAGAGCGGCCGTAAAGTGACGTTTCCAGCCGGCGCACAAAATCGCTGAGATCATGGATGAAGGCGCCGAATCCATCCGCGCTGCCCTCAGCCTGCTCGGGATGGATCTCGTTCCAGAGGTCCCATGCGAAGAAGGCTCCGCTGCCGCTCCATCTGCGAACCACAAATTCCAGCCTTGCCTTGATCGCGCGGCGCGTCTCGGCGCAGACCAGGAATCGCGACGGGTGGTCCAGTACGCCTCCGTTATTGCGGTTGTAGGGGTGGTGGCGCCAGTGGAGCCACTGCCAAAACGTATCAAAGGGGGTGAGCAGGATTCTTAAGTCCTGTCTTTCGCAAAGACGAAAGAGGTCGTCCCACAATTGCACCATCCCCGGCACGAAGCGGCCCTGCGGCTTCTCGAAGTAGCGGTGGCGAACCTGGGCATATTCCAGCATCAGCCTGAGGCAGGTGACGCCGCTTTCCTTCAGCCAACGGAGATGATTTGCCACGCCGGCCATATCGGCGCGCCGGAACAGGCCATTGAGTTCGGGCCAGCTGACCGCATCATTCTGCCCGATCGGCGTCCATGCCTCGCCATCCTCGGTGGCGAAATAGGAACCGGCTAACTTGATCCAAGGCAGGCCGGCAGCCGATCTCGGCGCAGAGTCTTCCACTTCCCCGACCAGCGGTATCGCCAATCTGATATCGTTCAAAGCATGCTCCGAATTTCGTACCCGGAGCGGTATAACTGCCGCGGTGGCAAAATGTTTCGCCGGGCTGGCAGGCCAATGGACTCTCATCTATTGCGGTGCAAGGAGAGCGAAGGAGCATCCCCTTCCCCTAAGCGACGGCCTCGAAGGCTTGCGCACCTCCTGTGGGGTCACCCGGTCCCAAATGCATCTATGCAGGACTAAACCGCTTTCTTCCACTCAGGCCCCTTCTTGGGCAGTCATGAGTTGCTAAGGCTCCCTCAACGTGGCTGATCCTCAGGTAATCCAGGTCGGTCGATCCTGACGAAGAACGAGCCAGGACGCGATCATGGTCCGCAGTTTGCTGCGCCCTTGCGGCAGAGCCGGCCTTGCGATCATCGTTACGTTATGGACTACCGCAGGAACGCGGGTGAAATAGTCATGGCGCCGCCACGATGCTAGTGCTGGTCGTCCCTGTTAGGCGACTCGTGAAGGAGCTTGCTGATCCAGGTCGCACCTAGCCAGTCCGAAACGCCAGCGATGGTTCGTTGCCTCACGTCTGCTCTGGTAAAACAAAGTCAATTTTCCGCCCTCGATCATCACCGTCGAATGGCCGTTCTCCCCAGGTTCACCAGGATCAAGCACGGGGCCGACCGAGACGTAGGGGCCCTGGACGTCGTCGGCGATGGCGAAGAATACGCGCTGACGACTTCCGCGCGGACCGTCGGGAAGGAAGCAGGTGGCGTTGAGAAGCACGCGACCGTCGGGTAATTCGACCAGTTGGGCGCCCTCGATCCCCCATTCATAGTCCGGATGCTCGCGCGCATTGTGATGGGGCACATCGAGATGATCCAATATCTTGCCGAGACGTTTCCACGGCCCGAACCAGGAATCGGATTGGCTGCGCGCCAGATAGACGTCAGGCTGCGGCACCCTGGTGAATTTAGGCATGCCTGAATAGACGATGTAGCGCTTGCCGCCGATGATCGCCGGATGGGGATCATAGATCCCGTCCTCATCGGTGTCCGGCAGGGACAATAACGCCGGATTCAGCACGACCCAATGAAAGCCATCATTAGACACAGCATGCTCGCAACGTCCGCCCGACTTCAGGAATTCGGTCTGGATGAACATGTGGAAAACGCCGCATTCATGGATAACGCCGGGCGCCGCTATGCCCGATCCGGTTACCGCCAATTCGAGCGCCTCATGCTCAGTCCACGGCCCAAAAAGGTCCGGAGCCGTGGCATGTAGTATTTTCCAGCTCTCGGTCGTGACAGTGCCGCTGGAACCGAAGACGTGCCAAAGCGTGCCGTCGAACACCGGACAAGGATCCTTCAGATCAACCACGGACTGCGGGTGAAACAACGGAAAGACGTTGGTTTCAAAGTCGAATTTCATTTCTTAGCTCTCTCACCCGTTGTTCGTCGGCGGTCGCGGGCCCGTGTGCCACTCGGCCGAATCGATTCACAGACCGTTAACTTATAGCTCCTCCGATTAACGCTTGTTGAACGATCGAACGTTCTCAACCGTTCTGTGGCAACGCGCCACATTTGTTGAGATCACGCGTGGCGCAGGACCTTGCGACAGTCGAAGCGCTCGCTTGGGCCGGATGGGTTGGGCATTGTGGCTGGCCCGCTCCGCTTATCCGTCGATTGCGGCGCCACTACTTAGACACGCACGCAGTTCAACTCTTGTGGAACAACTTACCTAAATGAAAGTTAGATGCATGCCTGCGGGCTTCAGATAGGGCGCGCCTGGATTAACATATGTTAATCCGACAGAATTTCAGACTATAACAAAGGAATGACTTATATGGAAATGGCGGGCGGCAAGAAAATATCAGCTAACACTCCCATAAAATCATCCATCCTACTATGCTTTTCTCACCTCAGGTGGAATTTCGTACACCAACGCCCACAACACATTCTGACGCTCGCTTCAAAACAGCAACAGCTAATTTACTTTGAGGAACCGGTCTTCGAGGAAAGACCCTACCCCTCCATGCGAGTGAGAGATGAGTCACCGACGATCCGAATCGTAATCCCGGTTCTTCCGGCCGGCATTTCCGCAACAAAGGCGGACGCGATCCAGCGGAGGTTCGTCGACCAGATCGTCACCTCAACCCCGCATGACCGGCTGACTGTATGGTACTACACGCCCATGGCGCTGCGTTTCAGCGATCATCTCCGCTACGACGTGTGCGTCTACGACTGCATGGATGAACTCTCCGCCTTCAAGAACGCACCGGCAGAGTTGACGCAGATGGAGAAAGCGCTGTTTCAACGCGCTGATGTCGTGTTCACGGGCGGGCAGAGTCTGTATGAGGCCAAGCGAAGCCTCCATAAGTCGATCTTTCCCTTCCCAAGCAGCATCGACGTTGCGCATTTTCACAAAGCAAGAGAGCCCGGCGATGACCCTGTAGACCAGGCAGACATACCTCACCCGAGAGTGGGCTTCTTCGGCGTGATCGACGAACGGCTCGACGTTGAAATGATCGCACAGGCGGCTGCGGCAATGCCCGAAGTGCATTTCGTCATGCTCGGCCCGGTGGTCAAGATCGACCCGCTAAGCCTGCCGCGCGCAAGTAACTTACATTGGCTGGGTGCCAAGCCCTACGCCGACCTGCCTCGCTATCTCAGGCATTGGAGCGCCGGTTGGATGCCCTTCGCGCTCAATGAGGCGACACGCTATATCAGCCCGACCAAAACTCCTGAGTTCCTGGCCGCCGGACTGCCGGTGGTCTCCACGGCGATTGTGGACGTCGTGCGCACCTATGGTGCCGAAGGCCTGGTCGACATTGTTGATGCCGAAGACATCGAAACCAAGCTTCGGTCCCTTCTGTCACGTCCGCGGAATTTCCTGTTGAAGGAAGTCGATGCCTACCTCGCCAACATGTCCTGGGAACGAACGTGGGACGCAATGGCTGCCCATATTCAGCGCGCCTATGCAATGAAAAGCATTGTGCCTTTGCGCCGGGGAGCCTGACCATGTTCGATTGGTTGATTGTCGGCGCCGGCTTCGCTGGCAGCGTGCTCGCCGAACGCATCGCATCGCAACGGCAGGAAAGCGTCCTGCTCATCGACCGGCGAAATCACATCGGCGGCAACGCTTATGACTGTTACGACGAAGCTGGAATTCTGGTCCACCGCTATGGGCCGCATATATTCCACACCAACGCCCAATCGATCATCGACTATCTCTCGCAATTCACCGAATGGAGGCCTTACGAACATCGCGTACTGTCTTCGGTCGACGGAAAACTGCTGCCGATACCGATCAACCTCGAAACGATCAATCGCCTGTACGATCTTGAATTGACGCCCGAGCAGTTGGAGGAGTTCTTCGCATCCCGGCGAGAAACGGTCGAGGAAGTCCGGACCGCCGAAGATGTGGTTGTGAGCACCGTTGGCAGGGAGCTCTACGAGAAATTCTTTCGCGGTTATACAAGGAAGCAGTGGGGTGTCGATCCTGCCCAACTAAGCAAATCGGTGACTGCGCGGGTCCCTACGCGGATCAACCGCGATGATCGCTACTTTGGCGACACTTTCCAGAATATGCCGGCTGGCGGATATACACGCATGTTCCAGCGCATGCTGGACAACCCAAGGATCAAGATCATGCTGCAGACCGATTATCGCGAAATTCGCGACAAGATCCCTTTTCAGCGGATGATCTACACCGGGCCGGTTGATGAATATTTCGACTGGAGCCTTGGTCGTCTGCCTTATCGGTCACTGCGGTTCGAGCACGTGACGCTTGATTGCGAGCAGTTTCAGCCGGTCGCCGTTGTCAACTATCCGCAAACGGAAAACTATACCCGCATTACCGAGTACAAGCATCTGACCGGTCAGCAGAGCCCGAAGACCAGCCTCACTTACGAATATCCAACCGATATCGGCGATCCCTATTACCCGGTGCCGCGGGCGGAAAACGAGGCGCTGTACAAACGCTATGAAGCACTGGCAGCGGCGTGCCCCGAAGTGTGGTTCGTCGGGCGCCTGGCCACGTACCGCTACTACAATATGGATCAGGTCGTCGGTCAGGCTTTGGCGACGTTCGCGCGCATTCAACAGAGCCTGCCGGCAAACGGCACCGTGCAGATGCTTACGCAGCGGACGATGCTCGGCCAACATTCGGAGCAGTTCCCCACCTACTGACGTGGCCCGCCCTTCTTCGACCGCTACGAAACACCTGCCGCGAAGAATCCGCGCTGGCGGTCCAATTCATCGGCAACCGGTTGGCGAAGACTGCGCGAACCGTCGGCATGAATCGTAGAGAACAAGCCGACTTCGGCGTGGCGCGAATTGTCCCAGCCGGGATACGCGGTCACCGGGTACAGGCATATGCCCTGAACCGGCGCACCACGGCGCATTGCCTCACGGACCTCATCGCAAACATAATGGAGCCATGCCGGCCGGCCTGATCCTTCAGCGCCTGTCTCGGCGATGAACATGGGCTTCCCGTAACGCTCTGCGACTTCGACCAACATGTCGGAAAGCGCCCGATATTCGTGGTGGCCCATCGGTATCGTTGGCCCCCGAAAGTACCATTGGTTGTGCGGATAAAAGTTAAGCCCGATGACGTCCACACAGTCCTCGCTGCCGCCCAATTCGGGCTCGGCACGGCCCGTCAGCATGTCATAGGCTTCAAACTGGCCCTGACGAACATTTTCCGCGCGCCGCTGCTCGGGACGAGTACGGTCACGAGGAGCAACATGGATTAGCGGTTCAGCCCATATGAACCGGCAATCAGGTTCGGCGTCGCCCATCGCCTTGACGCCCGCAACCGCTGCCCTCACAAGCTGTCGCTTGAACCATCCCCGCTTCTTCGGCCCCACGCGTGGGAAATAGCCGACCTCTATCGCCCATGCGAAAAATGAGATCTCATTGATCGGGCACACCAGGGGAGCTACTCCTGTGACGGCGCGATGGACCCGGACAGCTTCAGCGGCAAAGCGGACATAGGCTTCTATAAAGTCTGGGGCGCCCTGGTCTACGTGGTCTGGTGAGCCATAGTGGAAGATATCCCAGACGACCTGCACCCCCGCCGCATGGGCTGCTTCGATCATTGATATCCAACCTGACCAGTCGAAGACCCCTGGCGCTGTTTCAATCAGGTGCCAGCGCAAGCCGTCGCGGATCGTGCGAAGCCCAAGGGCAGCACAGCTGCGATAGTCGCCGAGAGCGTGTTTGTCATGTGCGGTTGCGCGGATCAAATCGAGGCGCACTCCGTCGCCGCGCCGATGCGAGGAACATTCGAAGCCAGCCATAAAGAAGCTGGCAAACTCGGACGGATATTCGCCCGGCGGACGCGCCGGCTCGTTGCTCATACGTGCGACCCGTCGGCCAAGGCTTGCGCCAGCGCTCCCGCTAGGCGATCGGCCATTGCTAGGCTATCGACCATTGCCAGTTTCGACCCCCACCACAATTTCATTCGGGCCGCCATCACGTCGCCTCTGAGTGGTACGGGTGCAAGCGTCGAGTGTTGACCAAGCGAGCGCGAGCGGGGCCGAGTCCAGGTGTTGTCGGTGAGCAGAGGTCGACCTCAGGATGACAGACTGGCGCTCTCAAGCCGAGCCTCGTTGAGCGTCGTCGCGCTGCATTGCCCCTCCTAATGGAATCCGAGGTAGGAGAGATCGCAAGCACGACAACGATAAAGCCGATGAGATGGCGCAATCTCCCCACATTGCGTACCGAACTTGCCTGCGACCGTGAGGTTCCCTTCGGTTGAAATATTTCTGGTTGGGCGGCGACCCGGCAACTTGGCATTTCTCATCACGCCCCACGCGACTTCAGCCCTCACCTAGCTGACCGACTGATTTCCCACGCTCTCGCCGCCCTGTTCCGCTCTCATTTTGCAGCGGCAAGCGGCGCCTTCTTGGCCGGGCGCGGCCGGCGGCGCATGCGGCGCTTGGCAGCGACCTTCAGCGCAACCGGCGGATCGCTCGACAACGCGCCCAGAACGGCGTCGACCATGCCGTAGGCGACAAAATCGGCGTTGATGTCATTGGCCAATTCGACGGCTGTCTTTTTGTCATGGCCGTCCTCCGACCAGAACACGATGCCTACCCGCAGCGCCGACTTGGCACGTTTCAGCCGACGAACCAGGAAACGGGCGTGCTTGACGGAGTCGCGATTCAGGAATCCGACCACAACGGTGTCGACAGCGTCGAGCTCGAGCCGGCCAATGCTTGCTGGATCCATATCGGCAAAGCTCGCCTTCGAGACCGTCGCCCCTTGGACTTCGAGCACCTGCGCCAGCATGGCGGCGGCGGCATCGTCGAGTTCGCCGCGTCCGCCTGCACACAGCACTGAAATGTCTGTGCCATCCGGCAGCTCGGTGTCGTCCTCGCTTTCCCGTTGAGCCTGCTTGTCCTCGTCGGCTGTGGCAGGCTCGGCTGCGGCTGAGTCATCTTCCTCCGCTTCCTCCCGTGCGCTGTCCCCAACGTTCGCCACCAACGTCTGCGCACTGGCCGCCACCCGTCGTCTTTGCTCATCGCCCATGACACCGCGTACGCGATCCTGTTCGCCGAGCAGCAGTGCGGGAATGGCGATCTTGTCATAGAATTCGAACAGATATTTTTCCTCCAGGAACTCCTCGGCGTGGTCAGTGGCTTCTTCCGGGTCGCCGGCCAGCAGGCGCTGATAGAGTCGGGCATGTAGCTCGAGCACCGGTTCGTTGCCGAACAGGACGTCGAGGAATTCGAACTGCGGCACATGCCTGCCGAGCACGACGAGACAGACCGTGAGCGGCGTCGACAGAACCAGGCCCAGCGGTCCCCAGAGCCAGGTCCAGAAGATAGCCGCGACGATGATGGCCAATGGTGACAGCCCGGTGCGCGAGCCGTACAGCCAAGGTTCGACGACGTTGCCGGTGATCATTTCCATGACCACGAATAGCCCGGCGGTCCACAGCACGAGCGACCAGCCGGGCGCCACGGCCAGCGCCAGGAACAAAGGCAGCAACGCACCAATGATCGGGCCGATATAGGGAACAAAGCGCAGCGCCAACGCCAGCAAACCCCACAGCAGTGCATTGGGTATGCCGAGAACCCAAAGCCCGAATGCAATTGGCACCGCATAGACGATGTTCACCACTAATTGCATGAGCAGATATCGGCCGACCCGCTTGCCGGCATCCTGGAGCGCCTCGGTGGTCCGATGAAGATCGCCGTAGCCGACGAGGCGTATGAAACGGTCGCGCAGGTCCTCGCGCTCGAGCAGCATGAATATAACGACGACGATGATCAGGCCGGCCGATGCCAGCGGGCTGATCAGCGGGCCGATCAGGTTCTGGAGAACCTGGAGCGGCCTTTCGCGCGCGATGATCTCGACAGGCACCGGCTCGCGCTCTGGCTCACCTGCGGTAGGCGGTGAGGTTTCCTGCCGGTCGAGTTCCTGACCAATGCGTTCGATCACGCCACTCAGCCTGGCGATGATGCCTCCGCCGACGCCGGTCTCCTTCAGGGATCGGACCTTGGTCAGGATATTGGACTGGTAAAGCGGGATGTTCTGCGCCAGTTCGCTCACCTGCGTGGCGACAATGAAGGAGAACAGGGCTAGGACCATGAATGCACTCAGCACGCTGGCGATGACGGCCGGGAGACGGGGAAGGCCGACTCGCTTGAGTGCGGAAACCATGGGCGCAAGCGCAAAGGTAAGCAGCAGAGCGATTGCGATCGGCAGGAAAACCTCGCGCCCGAAATACAGGGCCGCAACCGCGCCCACGACTGTCGCGACGGTGGGCAGTGACATGCGCGGGAGGGTTCTGGCAGAGGAAACAACGCCCATCACCCCGGGCCCCGCGGGGTGCATGCCGTTTCGACGATTGGCCGCCACTTGATACCTCCGCCCTGCCATAGCCATGATCAGGCATGTTGAGCCGGCGTGCAACTTTCGCCTCTTCGCGCCGGCGAGTTCGAAGAGGCGAGCGGCAAGGGCGGGCGCTTGGCGGCCCAACTGGACAGCCGGACGGTCGCTTTGGTCGCCGGACACAACAACTGACTTAGTGATCGGTTCCGCAGAGGCAGAAGACGGGCTCCAGCCTAGCCCGAATGGCTCAGCCAATGACGGTCGAACACGTCGAGAATGGCGCGGAATTCGGCCGGTGGGATCTGGCTGGCACCGCCGTCCTTGCTGTCTGCTACGAGGAATTGCGCCAGCTGCCGATCGACCGCTTCCGGCTGCTCGATGGTCAGCCCGAGTGATGCCAAATCCCCAGCGATCGACCCGTCAGGCGGCAGATATCCGCCCCATGCCTCGGGCGTCGTATCGCGCAAGCGGACGATCAGGATCCTGGTCAGGGACGGCTGCGGCTCCGGGCCGATGATGGTGGTGCCGCACAGATAGCCGCCAAGCACGCTTCCGGGCCGCGAGTGCGGAAACAGGCACAGGAAGAATTGGGCTTCGCCGCTGGTTTCCTTCAGATGCGCATAAAGGCCGCGTTTTGCCGACGTCATCAGCCCACCGAGCAGCAGCTGCCCGGTCGGCAATGCCTCGCGATAGGCGGCAGTCAGGCCGTGCGCCCCCGGCCCGGTCTCTATCGAAAGACTGCCCCTGATCAACTGGCCGCGATAATAGGGCGACAAGGCGCGCGAATAACATGCATAGGTTCCGGCAAGGGCCAATCCAAGGCTTCGCTCTTCATGCCCGGACGCCGTCTCGAACTGCGCGCCGACGCGGCGTTCCAGTTCGGCCCTGTCGATGCCGTGGCGGGCGCAGATTGCCGCCGTGAAGCCTGGCAGGTCGCTCTCTGCGATCCAGGCGCCCGGCTGCTCCAGCTTGAGAAGCTTCGACCAGTCGTCGTAGACGCTGAGCTCGCGCGGCTGGGCGCGGCCCTGCAGCCATTTGTCGGCACGGCCGAGATCGAACGCCGTCTTCGGGTTGACGCCTCGGAACGCCGCCGCCAAATCCTTGCGAGCGAAGGTTCCCAGCAGGGCTGCAGTCAACCGTAATTTCTGCGCGATATGCTGCGCCATCCCACCCGCCCCTTATGCCACCGCGAGGCATAACATGTGCCAGCACTTGCTCCCACCGCATTCATAGCGAGGCGGACTTCTCCCAAAGTCCCATCTTCCAGGAAATCGGCAGAATTCCACGCCGCTCCACGCGCCTACCCTTTTCGCCCTGCCGGGCGGCGCTAAGGTCGCGCAGGGCAAGGGCAAGTTATGAAACTCACGCTATCTAGGCTTTAATACCAACCCCTTCCTCAGTCATTTGAACGACGGCGAAGCCGAGCTCTCGCAACCACCACAACCAGCGTAGATGCCGCCTCAACAAGGAAGGAATAATTCGATGTCCTGGATTGCCTCCCCCAAAATCCATTTCACCGCGGTTGCGGCTGGATCCGCTGCCCTGCTGCTGCTGACCTTCGGGCCGGACGGACCGTCGCGTGCAGCTGCCGGCTCCCGGGCGGCAGCGACATATGGCAAGGCGGTTCCTGCGTCGCCGGCCATCGAGCCGACGCGCATCGAAGTCGACGGCGGCGCACACGTGATACGCTTTTACATCGACGGCAAGCAGGTCGCCCTGCTAGACTCGACCGGCTTCAGGGATTGAACCCACGGCCTGCGCGCCGCGTAAGCCTAACTCGCGCCGGTTCCTAGCAACCGCGCTTTTCCACGAGCCATATTCCAGGAATTCCGGAGAATTCCACGCCTTTCCACACTGTGGCGGTGTTCGGGCCCGCGGCTGGGGTTAACGTTACGTTAACCATTGAGGGACGCCGTCATGAAACTTGCCCTGTCTGCACTTCTCGCCGTGCTCGCACTTTCGCAAACTGTGGAGGCTAAAACGAAAGTCGTTGCCACCGATGCGAAAGCGACCACAGCCGAGAAAACCCGGCCGCCGCTCGACAACAAGTCCACCGGCGGGATCAACGCCTCGTCCGGTGCGATGGCAGCGCCGGCTGACAAAAATGCGTCCAGTCCGTATCCGCCGGCGATCTATTTCGATTTCTAGAGTTTCATCCATCCCCTAATGGATGGGGCTCTTCTTTTTATTCGACCGCTCCACGCTTGCGGTGCCCTGGATTCATAGGCTCTGGGATCGACAGGCCCCGCGATCGACAAGCTTGGCGGCGGCGCGTCAGGCCGTGTTCCGTCCGCCTCCGGCCTCAGCCGACCCTGACGACGAAATGCTTCGTCACCGGTTCGATGATCTTCCACGTTCCCTTGAAATCGGCCTCGACCACGAAGGCATCGCCGGGACCGACTTCGACGGGCGCGCCACCATCGGGCGTAATGACGATACGGCCTGATATCATGTGCACGAATTCATAGTCGCTGTAGGTTGCGTGGTAGGTGCCGGGGGTGGCCTGCCAGGTTCCCGACATGACCTTGCCGTCCGCTGTGGTGTGCTGGACGGCGGTCTTCATGGCTGGGTTACCGTCGACGACGACCCAGCCCGCGAGATCGCCCGCCTCGGCGTTTTCGACCGCGCCGAATTTGAGGATGGTCTTCTCTGTCATAGTCGGACTCCGTCTGGGACTGTGCCGGCATTGGCTGCCGGTCAATAGCCGAAGCACCTGACATGAGCAACGCGGGTGCCCGGCACGCTTGACCTGGCCGCCATCCGCCGGATAGTCCGTGGATCGGCCCAAGAAAGAACCGGCATGACAGACGCGATCGTAGAGACAGCAACGGCACCCAGCTGAACGAGGGCGATTCCGTCACCCTGATCAAGGATTTATAGGTCAAGGGCACTCCGGAGACGATCAAAAGAGGCACGCTGGTGAAGAACATTCGCCTCACCGGCCATCCCGGCGAGATCGAGTGCAATACCAAGCAGGTGAAGGGCCTGGTGCTGAAAACCGAGTTCCTGAACAAGGCGTGATCGCCCGGCCTGGCCCATGATTCGCGCGAGTTCCCCGAGCTTGCAAGCCGAAGCCTCCGGGAAGCGGCGCTTCTGAATTGCGCAGGCGGACGGCAGACACGACATCGCCGCGGTGCGCAACCGACGTAACGGCCGCCCCCGGGGCCACTCCTTGAAAGCCGTCGAAAGTACGATATATCAATGACTAAGCGTGCGTTGCACGCGACGTAGTGCTTTGGTCAAGCTTCATCTGTGGAGGTTGTCATGGCAAACGATCTGATGGAAGGAAAGAAGCCTCAGGATTGGATCAATCTGATCCTCGCGGCATGCCTGTTCATCTCACCCTGGGTCATCGGCTTCGCTGCTGAAACCGCTCCTGCGTGGAACGCCTGGATTGCCGCAGTCGTGCTCGGCGCCCTGGCTCTCGCGGCGCTTTCGGTATTCGCCGAATGGGAAGAGTGGATGAACCTTGTCGTCGGGCTCTGGCTGATCGTCTCACCCTGGCTGCTCGGCTTCATGGCGAACGCCAACGCGATGGCGACCCATGTTGTCCTCGGCGTGCTGGTGGTTGCGGCATCGGCCTGGGCGGTCTGGGACTCCCGTCATCATCCGCCAGCGCATGCGTGATCGGTGACGACAAACGGGGAGGAGCCCGGCGCGCGAGCGGCGGGCTCTTCTAAGCCTGAGATCGGTACGCAGGCCCGCTAGCCGGGCCAATTATCTTCCTTGTGCTCAAAACCCAACCGCCCGGCGGGTGCAGATGGCGGCGCCGCCGCGGCGCTTCCTGGTATAGACGCCGACGAGCACACCCGCGCCGCACTCGCGAACTTCCACTTATGTTGCACTGCGTTAGATTTGTTGCATTGCAATATCGCTACATCGCGTCGAGTCTTCGCAACGGGTGGCTTTTTTCAACGACCACACGAGGTTTTGCCGTGTCAGCATCGTTTCGGCCTGATATCGAAGGGCTGCGTGCACTGGCGGTGTCGGGCGTCGTCGCGTTCCATTTCGGTCTGTCGGACCTGCCGGGCGGCTTCACCGGCGTCGACATCTTCTTTGTCATCTCCGGCTATCTGATCACCGGCCAGCTGCTGCGGGAAATCGCCGAGGACGGCAGGCTGAACCTGTGGCGGTTCTACGCAAGGCGCGCCCGGCGCCTGCTGCCAGCCTCGCTGTTCGTCATCTTCGCCACGCTTGTCGCGGGTTACTTCATCCTGTCGCCGGACGAACAGGCGCTCTATTCGAAAGGCGCCATGTTCGCCTCGGCCTATGCGATCAATTTCTGGCTGATCCGCTGGTCGTTCGACTATTTCGCCCCCGATGCGGCGAACAACCCCTTCATCCACTTCTGGTCGCTCTCTGTCGAGGAACAGTTCTACCTCGTATGGCCGGCGCTGCTTCTGCTGGCGGCATGGCTGCGCCCGGGCATGCGCATGGCGATCCTGGTGATCGGCCTCGCCGGCGCGGTGTCGTTCGCCGTCTGCGCCTGGCTCACCACCGTGGCGCAGCCCTGGGCCTTCTATTTCTCGCCGCTCAGGGCCTGGGAATTCGCCGCCGGCGGCCTGGCGACGATGGCGCCGGCAAAATTCTGGCGCGAGCGCCCGCAATTGGGCGCAGCACTGGCATGGCTTGGCCTGGCGCTGATCGCCGGGGCTTATCTGACCTTCAGCGAACAGGCCACCCCCTTCCCCGGCGTCGCGGCGGTGGTGCCGGTGGCCGGCACCGCGCTGCTGCTGCTCAGCGGCTCCGCCGATGCCCAAAGAGGGCCCAGCGCTATGCTGGCGCTGCCGCCCTTGCAATGGGTGGGGAAACTTTCCTACTCGCTCTATCTCTGGCACTGGCCGGTCATCGTCTATGCGACGATGATGGTTCCCGATCTCTCCTGGCCCGGGCGGCTTGCCTGCGCGGCATTGACGCTGGTGCTGTCGATCTTCACCTATAGTTTCATCGAGAACCCGATCCGCCGCAACGTCTGGCTGATGGCGAACGCGGCGCGCGCGCTTATTCCCGCCGCAATGCTGACCGGCGCCGGCGTGGTGGCAACTTACGCCAATGCGCGCCTTGCCGTGCACGATCTCGACCCCTCACAACGCATCATTGCCGAAACTGCCGCACAGCCCTCCACCGCGCGCGCCAAGGACGGCTGCGTTCTCGACTACGAAACCGTCACGCCGAAGCCCTGCATGTTCGGCGCCAAGAATGCCGAGCACTCGATTGCGCTGTTCGGCGATTCGCATGCCGACCACTGGTCGACGCCGCTGATCGAGGCGGCGAAGAAGAACAACTACAAGGTCGTCACCTGGCTCAAATCCGCCTGCCGGGCGTCGCGGCTGACAGTCTGGAGCTCGAAGCTGAAGCGCGACTACACCGAGTGCGATCGGTGGCGCGAGCAATCGATCAAGGAGATCATCGCCCTGCGCCCGAGCCTGGTGGTGATCTCGGAGATCTCGCTGACGAGCTCGCGCAAATTGTCGCCCGACGTGAAGGTATCCGACAGCCAGGATCGGGACTGGCAGGCCGGCCTGCGTGCAACGTTGGAAGCGTTCAGCCAGGCCGGGCTGAAAGTCGCCTTCATTCGCGATGTGCCGTTCAACGGCATGTTTGCCGACACCTGCGTGGCCCGCGCGCTGTGGCGCGGACAGACGCCGTCGGTATGTGACGCGCCGCGAACCGACGCCGCCAACGACGCCGTGGCCGCGGTGGAGCGCGACATCGTGCGCGCCGTCCCCAACGCGACCTATATCGACATGACCGACCGGTTCTGCGACGCCAAGACCTGCCATGTCTTCATCAACGGCAAGCTGGCCTACCGCGATCGCCACCACCTGGCGACGCCCTTTGCGCAAACGCTGGAGCCGCCCGTCGAGCGCGCGCTGTTCTCGACGGGGGCGGCGCAGAAATAAGGGCGGCGCAAGACGCGCCTTTCACCGCTGTCTCAGTGCAAGCCAAACTCGCGCAGCAGTTCTTCGCGATAGCGCACGAACCGGCTTTCGCTACGATCGCGGGGGCGCGGCAGTTCAACCTCGACCAGCCGTGCTGTGCCGCCTTTCTCCCTGGGCAGGATCAGCACCCTGTCGGCAAGATAGATTGCTTCTTCCAGATCATGGGTGACCATGACCATCGTGACGTTCTCCTCGCTCCAGATGCGCGCCAGTTCCTCTTGCATGCCGATCTTGGTCATGGCGTCGAGTGCGCCGAGCGGCTCGTCGAGCAGCAGGATTTCAGGCTGCACGGTCAAGGCCCGGGCGATGCCGACGCGCTGCGCCATGCCGCCCGAAAGCTGCCTGGGATAGGCATCGCTGAATTCGGCCAGGCCGACGAGCGCGGTATAGAAGCGGGCCTTGTGCTCGGCCTCCGCCTTGGGCACGCCCCGCACTTCGAGGCCAAAGGCGACGTTGCCGAGTACTGTCAGCCAGGGCAGCAGGCGCGGTTCCTGGAAAATCACCGCGCGTTCGGCGCCGACGCCATGGACCGGCTTGCCGTCGATCGCGACACCGCCGCTGTCGGCGGCCTCCAGCCCGGCAAGAATGCGCAGCAGCGTGGTCTTGCCCGATCCGCTGGCGCCGACGATGACGAGACATTCGCCGGAGCGGATGTCGAGGTTGAGCGCCCTCAGCACGGCAAGCGGGCGCCCGCCGAGGCTGAAGGATTTGGAGAGGTCGCGTATCGTGACCTCGCCGCCGCTTGTGGTGGTCATGGCCCGTCTCCCGGTCAGTTGGTTTTCGTTTCGCCGCGCCGGTAGAGGATATTCGCGGCTTTCAGCCTGCCCTTGGGCAGGCGGCCGTCGCGCTCGAGCACGCTGACCCAGAAGTCGATGTCGCGGTCGTCAGCCTTGGCCCCTTCGCGCAGGCCAAAGCCGGTCCAGTAGCGCGCCAGCGCGCCATTTTCGCCGCGTTTATCGAGGATCTCCGCGAGCACCTTGCGCGCCTCGTCCGGGTTCTGGCGCGACCAGTCGGCGGCGCGGGCCGACTGTTCGATGAAATTGCGGGCGCCATCCGGATGCGCCGTGATGAAGTCGCGCCGCAGGACAATGAAGCCGCCGGCCAGTTCGCCCAGCACGTCGGTGTCGTTGAACACGCCGCGCACGCCGCCCTTGTCCACCAGCGCGCCAGCGAACGGCGCC
>NZ_JAMYLP010000055.1:0-37406 GCF_040318085.1 Mesorhizobium sp. M1322 | reverse complement strand
TGTGGTGTCTTCCCAGTTGCGTCGGGGGCCGCGGTTGACTGGGGGCGGACGCCCGCACCAGGGTCGGTCGCTTGATGATCGGACTTGCCGCATGAGCATCGACACCGCCCCAGCCGCCAACGCAACCGCACTCGATGCCACCGCTGCGATGGCTACGCGCCGCGACATCCAGCATCGGCTGCTGATGACGCTCGGCCCTATACTGGCCGCGCTGATCATCGCCGGCTGCATCCTGCTTGCCGTCGGCGTCGATCCGCTTGCCTATTATGGTTTTGTGCTCAAGCGAGGGCTTTTGTCGCCGCTTGGCGTCCAGCAGACGCTGACGCGTATGGCGCCGCTGCTGTTTCTTGCCGCCGGCCTGATCGTGGCCTTTCGCGCCGGCATGTGGAATCTCGGCGGCGATGGCCAGTTCCTGCTCGGCGCGGTAACGGCGGCGGCCAGCGCCCCGGTTCTCGTGGCGGTCATGCCAGCCTGGCTGGCGCTAATCTGCTCGTTCGTCATTGCTATGATGGTTGCGATGCTCTGGTCGCTGGTGCCAGCCCTTTTGCGGGCCTATCAAGGCGTCAACGAGATCATCACCACGCTGATGATGACGTTTCTGGGCACCTCGCTTGCCAATGTGCTGGTCAAGCTGATGTTTCGCGATCCGGGCACAACCGTGCCGCAAACCCGCACCTTGCCGGTCGAGGACCGGCTGCCGCGCCTGTTCGACACGACCATCACCAGCGGATTGCTTCTGGGGCTGGCGGCGATCATCACCGTTCATCTGGTGATGACGCGCACGGCCTTCGGCCTGAAGCTGAGGATCGTCGGCGCCAATCCCCGCGCGGCCATCCATGCGGGGCTCGGCGTACCGAAGCTCACCGTCGCCGTCTTTGCCATTTCGGCCGGGTTGGCCGGCCTTGCCGGCGCCGTCGATATCCTCGGCGTTCAGGGTAACGTCCGCGCCGACTGGAACCCCGCTTACGGGCTGGCTGTCATCCCCGTGGTGTTCCTCGCCCGCATGAACGGCTTTGCCGCCATCGGTTTCGTGTTCCTGCTTTCGGTGCTGTCGATCGGCGGCGAGAGCGCTGCGCGGCGGCTCGGCGTGCCCAATCATTTCACGCTGGTGCTGGTCTCCATCGTACTGATCGTCCTTGCGCTCGCCGAATATGTCGATCACCGCTACAACCAGTCGCGGAGGGCCTGAAGCGATGACCGGGCTGTTCAGCGAAGTCTTTCTCAGCGCGCTTTTGTTTGGCGCGGTCACCGCGGCGATCCCGCTGCTGCTGGCCGGCCTCGGCGAACAGATGTCCGAGAAGGCCGGGGTGCTCAACATCGGCATCGAGGGCATGATGCTGGCCGGCGCCTATCTCGGCTTCGTCGGCGCCTTCTATTCCGGCTCGCTGTGGCTGGGCTTTCTCACCGGCGCCGGCGGTGGTATCGCGGTAGCGCTGGTCATGGCGCTGCTTTGCGTGCGCATCGGGCTGAACCAGATCGTTATCGGCATTGCGCTGACTTTGGGACTCGAAGGTCTGACGGCGCTGCTCCACCATTTCCAGTTTTCGCGCAGCTATCCCCGCCTGCCGGCGGTGGATGTGACGGTCATTCCGTTGCTGTCGGACATCCCCGTCATCGGCCCGGCGCTGTTCAGGCAGCATATGATCGTCTATCTGGCGGTCGCGCTGGTTTTCGCCATGGGCTACATCTACCGGCGCACGCAGCTCGGCCTCAACCTGCAGGCTGCGGGCGACAAGCCGGCAGCCCTTGACGTCGCCGGCATCGACGTGGTGCGAACCCGCACCATCGCCGTGCTGACGACCGGAGCGCTGGCCGGGCTCGGCGGCGCTTATCTCGCCAACGTCGGCGCCGGCCTGTTCATTCCGTTCATCACCAATGGCGCGGGCTTTCTCGGCATCGTGCTGGCCATGCTGGCGCGCGGCCGCCCGGTCTGGGTGCTGTTCGGCGCGCTGCTGTTCGGCGTCTGCCTGTCGCTGACGACGGCCATGCAGGTGGCCGGCATCAATATACCGACCGACGTCATCCAGATGCTGCCGTTCCTGGCGGTGATGATCATGCTGGTGCTGTTCGGCCGACGGGCCAGTCTACCGGCGGCGCTCGGCATTCCATACGAGCGCGGCGCGCGCTAATCACAGGTCATGGCGCGGACGGGACCCGCGCCAAAAGAGGAGACAAAAATGTCGGATACCAAGGTCTACCTGCTCGACGGCGGCTCGCTCGTGCTCGACGGCTATCACGTATTCTGGAATCGCGGCCCCGGTGGCGAAGTGCGCTTTCCCGTCTATTCGATCCTGATCGAGCATGCCGAGGGCCGGTTCCTCATCGACACCGGCTACGACTACGATCACGTCATGAAAGTGCTGCCTTTCGAAAAGCCGATCCAGGAAAAGCACCAGACCATTCCCGGCGCTCTGGCGCTGCTCAGCCTCGAACCGAAAGACATCGATGTCGTCGTCAACTCGCATTTCCATTTCGACCATTGCGGCGGCAACAAGTATTTTCCGCATGCCAAGAAGATCTGCCACCGGACCGAGGTGCCGCAGGCCTGCAATCCCCAGCCTTTCGAGCATCTCGGCTATTCCGATCTGAGCTTCTCGGCGGAGGCCGCCGAAGCGCGTGGCGCGACCGCGCAATTGCTGGAGGGCACGACGCGGGCCAACTCGACCTTCGAAGGCATCGACGGCGACGTCGAGCTTGCCAGGGGCGTCAGGCTGATCTCGACGCCCGGTCACTCGATCGGCCATTACAGCCTGCTGGTCGAGTTTCCCAAGCGCAAGCCGATCATGTTCACCATCGACGCGGCCTACACGCAGAAGAGCCTTGAAACGCTCTGCCAGGCGGCCTTCCACATCGACCCTGTGGCGGGCGTCAATTCGATGCGCAAGGTGAAGAAGCTCGCGGAGGACCATGGCGCCGAGCTGATGTATTCGCACGACATGGAAAACTTCAAAACCTATCGGACCGGCACGCAATTCTACGGCTGACCGCCGCCAATGCGGAGACAAAGACCATGCGCTATCTCGAACAAGCCGAACCGGTCATCACGCTCACCGCGGGGCCGGTGAACGCCTATTCCAATGTGCTGCGCGGCCTCGGCCGCACCGTGCTCTACGACTACGACCCAGCGTTCCAGCTCTTTTACGAGGGTGTGGTCGACAAGGCGCAGAAGGCGATGCGGCTATCGAACAAGCCGGTCATCCTCCACGGCGAGCCGGTTCTTGGCCTGGAGGCCGCCGCAGCCTCCCTGATCACGCCCGACGACGTCGTGCTCAATCTTGTCTCCGGCGTATACGGCAAGGGGTTTGGCTATTGGGCGAAGCGCTATTCGCCGCATCTGCTCGAAATCGAGGTGCCCTACAACGAGGCGATCGACCCGCAGGCGGTTGCGGCAATGCTGGAAGCACATCCGGAAATCAGCATCGTTTCCGTCTGCCACCACGACACGCCGTCGGGCACCATCAACCCGATCGACGCCGTCGGCGCGCTGGTTTCGGCGCATGGCGCCTATCTAATCGTCGATGCCGTTTCGTCCTTCGGCGGTATGAAAACGCATCCGCAGGATTGCAAGGCCGATATCTATGTCACCGGCCCTAACAAATGCCTGGGCGCGCCTCCCGGCCTCACAATGATGGGCGTCAGCGAGCGCGCCTGGGCCAAGATGAAGGCAAATCCACTGGCACCCCGCGCATCGATGCTCAGCATCGTCGATTGGGAGCATGCGTGGTCGAAGGACCAGCCGTTTCCGTTCACGCCGTCCGTCGCGGAGATGAACGGGCTCGACGTCGCGCTCGACCTATACCTCAACGAGGGACCGGCGGCGGTGTGGGCGCGCCACGCGCTCACCGCCAAAGCCATGCGCGCGGGCGTTGCCGCCATGGGTCTGTCGATCTGGGCCGCCCGCGACAATATCGCGTCGCCAACCACGACCGCCGTCAGGACGCCCGAAGGCATCGACGAGAAGGCGCTTCGCCAGGCCGCGCGCGCCCGCTACGGCGTGGTGTTTTCGTCTGGCCGCGGTGAAACATTGGGCAAGCTGACACGCATCGGCCATATGGGCCCGACCGCCCAGCCGATCTATGCGATCGCGGCGCTGACGGCACTTGGCGGCGCGATGAATTCCTTGGGCCAGGAACTCGCGGTCGGCAAAGGCATCGACGCGGCGCTCGCCATTATCGACGCCGACGCGTGAACCAGAAAATAACCAGATCACAATCGAGGGAGCGTTTTCATGACTGAACGGCTTGCGGGAAAGACGGCCCTGGTTACCGGGGCCGCACAAGGGATCGGCAAGGCGATCGCCGCGCGCTTGGCCGCCGATGGCGCGACCGTCATCGTCAGCGACATCAACGCGGAAGGCGCCGAAACGGCGGCTGCGTCGATCGGCGGAAAAGCGAAGGCGATCGCCGCCGACATTTCCGATCCTGCATCCGTTAAGGCGCTCTTCGCCGAGATCCAGGCCCTGACCGGGGGCATCGACATTCTGGTCAACAACGCCAGCATCGTGCCTTTCGTCGCCTGGGACGATGTCGACCTCGATCATTGGCGCAAGATCATCGACGTCAATTTGACCGGCACCTTCATCGTCAGCCGCGCGGGAACGGACCAGATGCGTGCCGCCGGCAAGGCCGGACGGGTGATCAGCATCGCCTCCAACACCTTCTTTGCCGGCACGCCGAACATGGCGGCCTATGTCGCGGCCAAGGGCGGGGTGATCGGCTTCACCCGGGCAATGGCCACAGAGCTCGGCAAATACAACATCACCGCCAACGCGGTGACGCCGGGCCTGATCGAGAGTGATGGCGTCAAGGCGAGCCCGCACAACGAGGCGTTCGGCTTCGTCGAGATGCTGCAGGCTATGAAAGGCAAAGGGCAGCCTGAGCACATTGCTGATGTGGTGTCGTTCCTGGCCTCGGATGACGCACGCTGGATCACCGGCCAGACGCTGAATGTCGACGCTGGCATGGTGCGCCACTAAAAGCGCGTCGCGTCTAAAAGGATTCATGCGGCGCGCTGATATCGATGGAGGCTTTCGTCGAAAAATTCGCCTACATTATATTTCTCCGCGCGAAACCGGAGACCCGAGATGAAACCTCGGTTCGCAATTGTCGCCCTTACCCTTGCCTTGGTTGCCAGTCCGAACGCGGCAACATCGCAGGAACGCGCATGTCGCAGTCCCGAACCCGTCGACACCATAAACGAGATGTTCTCCGCGATCGTCGCCTGTTGGGAGCCACCGCCCGGAACCGCGGGCATGACCCTGACGCTGCAGTTCTCAATTCGCCGAAACGGCACACTTATAGGCAAGCCTCGCGCCACCTACTCCCGTCTAGGGAATGATGCCGCCCTCAACCGGGCCTTCGTGGCTTCCGTCCTCGAGGCTCTCGACAAGGCTCTGCCACTGCCCGTTTCGGACAGCATGGGTGGAGCGATCGCAGGGCGTATGCTGTTCCCTCGCTTCACAGCAGCGAGTGGGCGTGCATCCTAAAGCGTGTCGGCATTAAACCGGCTGGTTTTGCGGCTGGAGGAATTTGCCGCGCTCGGCGATCAGCACCATCACCAATGCGCCAAGCGAAACGCTGCAGAATCCGGCGGCCAAGGGCGTCACCGTGCCGTTGAAGGCTTGGCCAATCAGCGTGCCGAGCACGCCGCCGAGGAAGGTCTGCATGAAACCCAGAATGGACGATGCCGTGCCGGCCAGTTGGCCGAGCGGCTCCATGGCGAGCGCGTTGAAATTCGCACCGAGTGCGCCGAACGGGACCATCGCACAGGCAAAGAAGGTGATGAAAAGCCAGAGCGGCATCTTCATTTCCAACGACACCACCAGCCAGGCAAGGCTGATCACCAGGAACAGCAGCAGCGCGCTCTGTGACAGGCGGCGCATGCCGATGCGGCCGACAAGGCGTGAATTCAGATAGTTCGAAAAGGCGAGCACGCCGGCAATCCCTGCGAAAATCACCGGGAACATCTCACCAACGCCGAACACGCCGACATAGATTTGCTGCGCCGAATTGATGAAGCCGAACATTGCGCCGAAGGCAAAAGTGCTGGCGAAGGCATAGCAAAGTGCCATGCGATTGGTCAGCACGATGCGGAAGCCGCCGATGATGGATTCGGCCGTCAGTGGTCTGCGATATTCGGGACGCAGCGTTTCGGGCAAGCGCAGCAGCGCCCACGCCGACACGATCAGCGCCCCGGCCGCCATGGTGATGAAGATCACGTGCCAGGTCGCGAACAGCATGATGAACTGACCAATGCCGGGGGCGACGACCGGAATGGCCATGAACACCATGAAGATCAATGACATGACCTCGGCCATGCGCCGGCCGTCAAACGTGTCGCGCACGATCGAGACGGCGATGACGCGTGTGGCCGCGGCGCCGATGCCTTGCACTACCCTGCACAGGATAAGAATGGCGAATGTCGGGGCAATTGCCGCCGCAGCCGCCGCTGCGACATAGATTACCAGCCCGACAACGAGCGGAGCACGGCGTCCGAAGCGGTCCGAGATCGGTCCGAAGAAGAGCTGCCCGCCGCCAAAGCCCAAAATATAGGCGGCAATCACGTACTGACGGTGATTTTCATTTTCCACGCCGAGCGAGGCGCCGATTTGCTGCAGCGCCGGCAGCATGATGTCGATGGCCAGCGAGTTGAGCGCCATCAATGCCGCGCAAAGCGCGATGAACTCCCAGCGCGGAATAGGCAAGGTGCCTGCCTCCGGCGCTTGTGCATGCTGATCCACGGCAAGTCCGATCTTCAAACGAAAAGCGCCGGCGCACCAGCGCATTCATTCGTCTTAGGCCCCAATACGGGGAGGTACTCAGTCTGCCAAGGTGGGGACTGGCCCGGCGTTTAGCGCATGACCCCGAAATCGGGATCGATTTCGCTGGGGATCATGCACAAACAAAAATTCAGGCGGCGCCTTTGACGCTCACGCCCTTTTCGACGAGGAACGTCTGAAGTTCGCCTGCCTGGAACATCTCGCGGATGATGTCGCAGCCGCCTACGAATTCACCCTTGACGTAGAGCTGAGGGATCGTCGGCCAGTTGGAATATTCCTTGATACCTTGCCGCAGCTCGGCCGAGGTCAGCACGTCGACGCCCTTGTAGTCGGCCCCGATGTAGTCGAGGATCTGCACGACCTGACCGGAAAACCCGCATTGCGGGAAACCGGGCGTGCCCTTCATGAAAAGGACGACGTCGTTGCCCTTAACTTCGCTGTCGATGTAGTCGTTGATACCGCTCATAGAGAATCCTTTCATGCCCGCGGGAGTCGGGCTCGAAACATACCTTTCAAATAAACCCATAGGTTGCCTGAAACAAGACGTTTGCCGCATCGTCACGCAAATGGCGCAAAGGATGGCTTGATATTGGGCCAAGAGCATCGGCCAGCTATTTCCCAAGGGAGCGATAAAAAGGCGAGATAGCGCGACAATCCTGATTGGTATTGTGCTCGTTACGCTGGCCTTGATCTGGTGGCTCAGGCAATCGCGATCTGGTGCTCGCAAGTCAGTCTCGGCAGCTTTGCACGCCTGTTCCGCGATGCGCTGCACTGCCCCAACGCGCTTTTCTTCGACGGGCGGTCTCGGCGCCGTCGAATGGCGAGAGATCGATCGTCGGCGAAAAATATCCGGCAGGGCCGATCATTGCCGTCTCGACGAAAAAGGACGCCGAAGCCCTCAGTCCGGCACGCTGGTCTGCAGGGCGAGCGCGTGCAGCACGCCGCCCATATTGCCCTTCAGCGCGTCATAGACCATCTGATGCTGCTGGACACGGCTTTTGCCGCGAAAGCTTTCGGCTACCACCTCGGCTGCATAATGGTCGCCGTCGCCGGCCAAGTCGCGAATCGTCACCTTGGCGTCCGGAATGCCTTCCTTGATCAGCCGTTCGATGTCGTGCGCGTCCATTGCCATGCGAGGATTCCTTGTTCAGGTCGTGATCTCATAGATATTATCGAAATGGCGGATGAACCACACCCAAACGACTCCACTCGATCATATCACGGGTCCACGACCTCATTTGCCATGAAGCGAGGAAACCAGGATTCGTGGGCAGCGGTCAATTCTCTGACCGGGATCGCCCGTGCCTCGCCGAGTTTCAGGTCACTACCACCGGTCGAGCCGATCCACGGCGCGAAGATACCGAGCTTGCTCTGTTGTTCGCGAATGGCATCCCATTCGTCGCTCTGCGGATCGATCGACAGCGTCAAGAGATAGCGGCCCTGATCCTCGCCGAACCAGACCGGGATCGGATCGGTCCCGACCAGGCCGGGGACGGTCGCGCCGATGCCGGACGCCATCGCCATCTCGGCCAGCGCGACAGCAATGCCGCCATCGGAAATGTCATGCGCTGATGTAACGACGCCGGAGGCGATCAGGGCGCGCACATGGTCGCCGACGCGCTTTTCATGGTCGAGGTCGACCGGCGGCGGCGGACCCTCGGTGCGGCCATGGATGTCGCGCATATAGGCCGACTGGGCGAGATGCGTTCCCCACATGGACGGCGCGCCGACCAGCAGGATCATCTGGCCCTCGGCGGCAAAGCCGATCCGCGTCATCTTGGACCAGTCGGCGATCAGCCCGACGCCGCCGATGGTCGGCGTCGGCAAGATGCCTTGCCCGTTGGTTTCGTTGTAGAGCGAGACATTGCCGGAGACGATCGGAAAGCCAAGCGCGCGGCAGGCGTCGCCGATGCCTTTCACGGCGCCGACCAACTGGCCCATGATCTCCGGACGTTCCGGGTTGCCGAAATTGAGATTGTCGGTGGCCGCGAGCGGCAGGGCGCCGGTGGCGGTAAGGTTGCGCCAGCATTCGGCCACCGCCTGCTTGCCGCCCTCGTAAGGATCGGCCTCGCAATAGCGCGGCGTCACGTCGGAGGAGAAGGCGAGCGCCTTGGTCGGATGACCTTCGACGCGCACGACGCCGGCATCGCCGCCCGGAAGCTGCAGCGAATTGCCCTGGATCAGCGTGTCGTACTGTTCCCATACCCAGCGGCGCGAGGACAGGTCGGGTCCGCCAAGCAGTTTCAGCAGCGCCTCGGCGACATCCGCTTGCGGTGCATCGCTGGCCGCCAGGGGCGCCGGCTTCCTCGGCTCGGTCCAGGGACGGTCATATTCCGGCGCCTGGTCGCCAAGGTCCTTGATCGGCAGATTGGCGACCTCGTCGCCCTGGTGCAGAACGCGAAAGCGCAGATCGTCGGTGGTCTTGCCGACGATGGCGAAGTCGAGGCCCCATTTGTGGAAGATCGCCTCGGCTTCCTTTTCCTTTTCGGGGCGCAGCACCATCAGCATGCGCTCCTGGCTCTCCGACAGCATCATCTCATAGGCGCTCATGCGCTCCTCGCGCACCGGCACCTTGTCGAGGTCGAGCTCGATGCCGAGGTCGCCCTTGGCGCCCATTTCGACCGCCGAGCAGGTGAGGCCGGCAGCCCCCATGTCCTGGATGGCGATGACGGCGCCGGACGCCATCAGTTCGAGGCAGGCTTCGAGCAGGCATTTTTCGGTGAAGGGGTCGCCGACCTGAACGGTGGGCCGCTTCTCGTCGATCTTGTCGTCGAATTGGGCCGAGGCCATGGTGGCGCCGCCGACACCGTCGCGACCGGTCTTGGCGCCGAGATAGACGACCGGCAGGCCGACGCCCTTGGCCTCCGACAGGAAGATCGCATCGGTCTTGGCGAGCCCCGCCGCGAAGGCGTTGACCAGGATGTTGCCGTTGTAGCGCGCGTCGAAATTGACCTCACCGCCGACCGTCGGCACGCCGAAGGAATTGCCATAGCCGCCAACGCCGGCAACGACGCCGGCAACCAGATGCCTGGTCTTGGGATGGTCCGGCGCCCCGAAGCGCAGCGCGTTCATTGCGGCGATCGGACGCGCGCCCATGGTGAAGACATCGCGCAGGATGCCGCCGACGCCGGTCGCCGCCCCCTGATAGGGCTCGATGTAGGAAGGGTGGTTATGGCTCTCCATCTTGAAGACGACGCAGTCGTCGTCGCCGATGTCGACCACGCCGGCATTCTCGCCCGGCCCCTGGATGACCTGCGGCCCGGTGGTCGGCAGCGTGCGCAGCCACTTTTTCGAGGATTTATACGAGCAGTGCTCGTTCCACATCGCCGAGAAGATGCCGAGCTCGGTAAAGCTCGGCTCGCGCCCGACCAGGTCGAGGATGCGCTGATATTCGTCGGGCTTCAGCCCATGCGCGGCAATGAGTTCCTGAGTGATTGGCAGGGAATTGGAAATGGTCATGGGCGGCAATTTACATCCTTGGAATCGAGCCCCGTCTTATCGCAAGCTTTGCAGCCGATACACCCATCACGCGACGAAAAACTATGGAAAGCGATAGGGCGCAGCAAGTAGCGAAAGATCGCCACTCGACCCGCCGGTTTCAAGCCGGCTCAGGAGAAACTGTCGTAGCCGGCGCGGCCTTCGTCCAGAAGCCGCCGGATCACGCCGACGCCACCCGCGATGTCCTCTCGACGACTCGGCTGTGAAACGCCAAAACGCACGCCGTGAAAAACCTGCTCGGAGCGGCCGGCCTTGAACTCGTCCTCGTCATCGATGAGCACGCCATGTTCGAGACAGGCATTCTTGAAGGTGCCGGAAAGCCATGGATCAGGAAGGGTGAGCCAGACAAAGGGCACATTGTCCACTGCCTTGAAGTCGAACCCGGCCAGTGTCTCGCGCACGATCGCCATGCGCGCGTTGATCTCGACGATGCTGCGCTTGCGCATCTCGCTGGCCTGGCCGGACAGCACCAGCCGGCTACACACTTCCGCCAGCAGGAAGGGGAGGCCGCCCGTCAGCATCTTGTGGGCGACTCGGATCCGATGACGATAGGCCGGCGGACAGGCGAGCCAGCCGCCGCGAACGCCCGCCGCGACCGATTTCGACAGGCCGCCGGCAACGATGGTCCGTTCGGGAGCATATTCGGCCAATAGCGGGGTCGGGTCGTCGGTCAGATCGCCATAGAGATCGTCCTCGATCAGAACGACATTGTATTCGCGCGCGACGCGCGCGATGGCCTCGCGGCGTATTGCCGACAGCGTCACCAGTGTGGGGTTCTTGGCCGTCGGCATCAGGAACATCATTTTCGGATGTTTTTGCGCGCAGACGCGCTCGAAATCCTCTGGGTCTAGCCCTTCCTCGTCCGACGTCACCAGCGCGGTCCGGCGTCCAATCAGGCCGGCGCTGCGTGAAATCTGCGAATAGGTGAGGTGCTCGAAGACGATATAGTCGCCAGGCGTGGTGAGCGCGGCAATCGCCGCCATAACCGCGGCATGGGTGCCGAGCGTCGGAACGATGCCATCAGGGCTCGGGCGAAACGAATTTCGCGAGAGCCAGCTGCAGCCGGCCTCGAACCAGCGGTCGGGAAAATCCCGGGTATAGCTTGAAATCTCATACGGATGGTCCTGCGCCGTGCGCGAGAGCGCATCGGCGACAATGGCGCCCTGACCAATATCCGGCGCAGCTGTGCTGTCGAAGCGCAACTTGCCGCGAGGCGCATCGATATAGCGCGTGCCTTCCACATGCGGGTCGGATGCCAGCAGATCGGTCTTAGTCTCGTGCCGGCCCAGGACATAGGTTCCGCGCCCGACTTCGCCGCTCACCAGCCCCCGTTCGCGCAACAATTGGTAGGCCCGACCGACCGTGCCGACGGTCGTGCCGATGTCGTATGCCAGATCGCGCTGCGGCGGCAGTTTTGCCCCCGCATCGATCACGCCACGGTCGATGTCGGTTTCAATGGAATCTGCAAGCCGCTGGTAGAGGGGCCCCGAGCCGGACGTAAGATCTGGAAGCCAATTTGTCATGGTGACAATTTTTTATATTGCACCGAATTGAGAGTCAATACATATGGATTGCGTGACAAAAGGGTACAATCTGAATTCCGGTAGCAAGAAAATGGCTGCAATCGATACAATCCGTTACACGAGAGCTGAATTGCTCGAAGCGCGTCCGTCAGGCCGGCAAGGCTATGTCCGTCGCCTGGTGCGTATGGTCAGGTCATTCGTAAGCCGGATGGGCAGCCTGCTGGATCGCCGGCGCAGCCGGCTGGTCCTGCTGGAGATGACCGATGATCAGCTCAGGGATATCGGCATCTCGCGCGCCGATGCCCACCGTGAGGGTCTGAGGCCGTTCTGGGACTGAAAGATGCATTAAGCTTGAGTGCATCTAAGAAGACACGGTCCTAGGACGCCTTTTTCGTGCCTTGATAGTTACCGTGGCTCCTCATCCGTGAGACGCCGCGGTCTGCAAGTACGGCGACTATGCACAGCACCAGAAAAAGTCCGGTGATGCCGAGCGCCGAGACGGCGACGCTGGCTGCGCCGTTCTTGGCGACATCGAGGAACGGGTAGGGCACTTCGCCTGATATCGGCGCCCGCGCCAGTGCATAGGCCAAATAGGCGACCGGATAGATCATCCACCAGGAGATGTCGCGCCACCGCATCGAGCCATCGGCACCTGCGACAAGCCACCACAGCACGAACAGCACCGGCGTTACATAGTGCAGCAGGACGTCGCAGAGCAGGAACAGACCCTGCGGCTGCCAAAGCTTCGCCAGGACCGTCGCATAGACGATGAAGACCAGGGTTGTGGCGACCGCCACGCCGGCTCGCATCCGCGGCCCGGCAAAGGCCGGGAACCAGGCGTAGCCACCGGGTGACAGCAGCGAAACATGCACGAGCACCGCGCCGATATTGGTCAGGATGGTGAAGAAGCTGAAGTAGAAGACCAGCGAGCCAACAAAACTGCGGCCGGCTGCCATGGACGCCGGAGTGGTGATGCAGATTTGCAGGACAAGCCCGGCCAGGCCTATGACCAGACCGGCGATCTGCAGGAAGCGGCTCACAGCCCTACGCAGCCGCACCGCAGGCCGGATTGCCTGTTTGCCAGCGCGCGATGTCCGAACCGATGCGTGCGCCGAGCGGCTCGTTCATCAGCGGACCGTAGACGTCGATGCGGCGTGAATTGCCTTGCGCCTGCACGACCAGCAACGGCTTTCCGCCATAATGCTTGACCGGGACCAGCAGGAAGCGCGGTGTGCCGGTGAACGAATTCAGCTCAATGGCCATCTGATAAGGCCTGAAGGCGGGATCCTTGCTGGCGATCCAGCATTTGTGGGCGGCGATCGCCACCTGTTCCATGGCAAGCAGCGCCGCACTCTTGCCCGAAGGCGCCGGCGCGTTCTTCGGCTTCGATTGGCAGGAGGCGAACACAAGGCCGGCGGCGGCGACGAGAGCGAGGCGGGCGATCGTCTGTCTCGGGCTCATGCGGCGCCTATTTTCGAATTCGGAAGGGATGAATGCTGAAGATATCAAGCGGCGATGCCGAGGGCACTTTCGAACAGTGCCCGGCCGTCGCTGCCGCCATGCGCCGCTTCGATCAGGTTCTCGGGATGCGGCATCAGGCCGAGCACATTGCCCTGGCCGTTGATGATGCCGGCAATGTCGTTGATCGAGCCGTTGGGATTGGTGCCTTCCGCATAGCGGAACACGACCTGGCCTTCGCCTTCGAGCCTGCGAAGCGTCTCGGCGTCGGCAAAGTAATTGCCGTCGTGATGCGCCACCGGCGAGCGGATGATCTGGCCCGGCTGATAGCGGCGGGTGAACATCGTGTTGGCGTTGGCGATCTGCAGCTTGACCTGCCGGCAGACGAATTTCAGCGAGGTGTTGCGCATCAAGGCGCCCGGCAGCAGGCCGGCCTCTACCAGGATCTGGAAGCCGTTGCAGACGCCGATGACCATGACCCCCTTGGCCGCCTTTTCGGCGACCGCCCGCATCACAGGCATGCGCGCAGCAATGGCGCCGCAGCGCAGATAGTCGCCGAAGGAGAAGCCACCCGGAATGGTGATCAGGTCGACATCGGGGATTTCGGTGTCGGTCTGCCAGACGGTGACCGGTGGTGTTCCCGAAATCTTGGTCAGCGCCGCGATCATGTCGCGGTCACGGTTGAGGCCCGGGAGAAGAACGACGGCTGATTTCATTTCGGTTCGTAAGGCCTCTGGGCTTCGGCAAGTTCGCGCAGGTCTAAGCGGCGTTCAATATGTTCCAGGCGCTCGTCCTGGCGAGCCAGCACGCCATAGATGTTCTTCACGTCACCCTCGGTGGCGATGAGGTGGCCGCGGATGGAGCCGAGCTCGGACTTTACCTCCCCGAGCGTCAAATCCATCCTGTCCAGCCGCGACTGAATGGACTTGAGGACTTCAAATATCAAGCTTCCATCAAGCTCGGCCATCTGCCCTCCGGCACAACCTCAGGTAATCGCCACACTATAGTTCTCAATCACCGTATTCGCCAGAAGCTTGTCGCACATGGCTTTGAGGTCGGCCTCGGCCTTGGCCTTGTCGCTCTCCGCAAGCTCGACGTCGAAAACCTTGCCCTGGCGCACCTGGCCGACGCCGCCAAAACCCATCCCGGACAGCGCGTGTTCGATCGCCTTGCCTTGTGGGTCGAGCACGCCGTTCTTGAGGGTTACGGTAATGCGGGCCTTGATCACGCTGGACATGCTCCTGTTCGAAGTGTTGAGCGGCAAAAAATCTCAGTGCGGCTTGCCTTTGACGCCATTGGTCGAGGCGACGAGCACTGGTCCGGCGGGACGCGGCGGCTCGTTCTCGTTCATGATGCCGAGGCGGCGGGCGACTTCCTGATAGGCTTCGACCAGCCCGCCCATGTCGCGGCGGAAACGGTCCTTGTCGAGCTTGTCCTGGGTCGCCACGTCCCACAGCCGGCAGGAGTCCGGCGAGATCTCGTCGGCAACGACGATGCGCATCATGTCGCCTTCGAACAGCCGGCCGCATTCGATCTTGAAGTCGACGAGCTGGATGCCGACGCCCATGAACAGGCCGGAAAGGAAGTCGTTGACGCGGATGGCAAGCGCCATGACGTCGTCGATTTCCTGCGGGCTCGCCCAGCCGAAAGCGGTGATGTGTTCTTCAGACACCATCGGGTCGTCGAGCGCGTCGGCCTTGTAATAGAATTCGATGATCGAGCGCGGCAGCACGGTGCCTTCCTCGATGCCGAGACGCTTGGCCAGCGAACCGGCTGCGACATTGCGCACCACCACCTCGAGCGGAATGATCTCGACTTCCTTGATCAGCTGCTCGCGCATGTTGAGCCGGCGGATGAAGTGGGTCGGAATGCCCATCCGGTTGAGATGGTTGAAGATGTGCTCGGAAATGCGGTTGTTGAGCACTCCCTTGCCATCGACGATTTCGTGCTTCTTCTTGTTGAAAGCGGTCGCGTCGTCCTTGAAGAACTGGATCAGTGTTCCCGGCTCAGGTCCCTCATAGAGGATCTTGGCCTTGCCTTCATAAATGCGGCGGCGATTTTTCATCTGATCTTTTCTCTGGATTTCCGGGCAGGCGGCAAGCGACCAGTTCCTGTCCGTCCGCCTAAATTAGTGCGGCAACGGTAGGGGTTCAATGCCGGTGTCTATCCCAATCGCACTGTTTGCTCAATCGGCAAATCCTTTCAATCACCGCTTTCCGGAATGAAATGCCGCAGCGCAGCAAGTGACGTAGCATATTGACCGGCTCGTGGCCTTTTGGTTTGTGCTGCGGCAATACACATATTTCAACTGCCAACGAATCGGATTTGACCGGAGGGATGCCATGAGCAGCATGAAAGATCGCGAGGAGGGCTTCGAGCGCAAGTTCGTAATCGACGAGGAGCTCCGGTTCAAGGCCTCGGCCCGCCGCAACAAGGCGCTCGGCCTGTGGGCCGCCGAAAAGCTCGGCAAGGCCGGGGCCGACGCCGAAGCCTATGCCAAGCAGGTAGTCCTCGCCGACATCGAGGAAGCCGGCGATCACGACGTTTTCCGCAAGATACGCGAGGATTTCGACGAAGCCGGGGTCGCCCAATCGGACCATCAGATTCGCCGCACTATGGACGATCTGATGGCGCAGGCCATCGAGCAGATCAAGAACACCTGATCCTTGCTTTGAGCCAATCGACACGCTGGACCAATCGACCGCCCGGTCCCTCCGGGCGGTTTTTCTTTGCCTTTGCAGCTATTTCCGGCTGAACTGCATTAGAGCGACATGCATCCATTCGGACGCACAAAGTACGCTCTCAAACTTTGACTCCTCGCATCGGGCTTTCCGATTTTGGGCCGATGCGAGAGCGATTAAGGAAGGCGCCCATGTCCCTCAAGTCACGCCTTGCGGCCGATGAAACGTTGTGCACAGCATGGTCCGGCGTGCCTGATGCCCTGACGGTCGAGATTCTGGCCAGACAGGGTTTCGATGCCGTCACGCTAGACATGCAGCATGGCGGACATCACGAGGACAGCGTGCTGCGCGGCCTTGGGCCGGTGCTGGCCGCCAACAAACCGGCGCTGGTGCGCATTCCGGTTGGCCGCTTCGACATGGCCAGCCGCGCGCTCGATTTCGGCGCCGAGGCGGTGATTGCGCCGATGGTGAATTCGGTGGCGGACGCGCGGCTGTTTGCCGCCGCCATGAAGTACCCGCCACTCGGCGAGCGCTCCTGGGGCCCGACCTATGCCTTTCCGCGTCATGGCAAGGGCGACTATGCCGACTGGCTGCGCGACAGCAACGAGCGCACTATGGCTTTCGCCATGGTCGAAACGCGCGCCGCCCTCGATGCGCTCGACGGCATCCTCGACACGCCGGGTATCGACGGCATCTTCCTCGGCCCATCGGATTTTTCGATCGCCTGGTCGAAAGGCACCGCCGTCAACTCGACGTTGGAAAGCATGATGGAAACCGTCGCATCCATCGCCGAGCGGACACGCAAGGCCGGCAAACATGCCGCGATCTACGTCGTCGAGCCGGCCATCGCCGGCCGTGTGGTGTCGATGGGCTACCGGCTGCTGGCGATGGGCTCCGAGCACGCGCTGATCGGCCTGGGGGCAAAGAGCCTGCTGAAGAGCGTCAAGGACTCGATCGGCTCCTAAAGGTCGGTCAGGAACTTAGCAAAAGTCATCGATCCTTCGGGCCACGGCCCGAAGCCGGAATCGGCGTTGAGATGTCCGGCATCGCCGGCATCGATGAACAGCGAGCCCCAGGCGCCGGCAATGTCCTCGGCCACGCCGAACGCGCAGAACGGGTCGTTGCGGCTGGCGATCACTACCGAAGGGAATGCCAGCGGCTCGCGCGGATAGGGGCCGAAGGTCATCAGGTGCCTGGGTTTTATCTTAGGATTGGCGACGTCGGGCGGCGCCACGAAGAAGGCTCCGGCGACCGGACGTTGGAACTGCGGCATTGCCTGGATCACGGCGGCGACGCCGAGTGAGTGGGCGACGATAACGACCGGCCGCTCGGCCTCGTTGACCGCTTTCGCCACGCTCGCAGTCCAATCCTCGCGCACAGGCTTCGACCATTCCGCCTGATCGACGCGCCGCGCCGTCGACAATTTCGATTGCCAGCGGCTCTGCCAATGGTCGGGGCCGGAATTGGTGTAGCCCGGCACGATGAGAATGTCTGCATCCCTGACTTTCATGGCGCGCATGTAGCGAGGGACACGGTTTCGTGCAACTGCGCATGATCCCAAAAAGTGTGATGCGGTTTTTGCATAAGATCATGCGCAACTGGGTCTGATCATCAGTGCGATTGCTCACAATAGTGAACACCATGTTCGCATCTTGGCGTCTTGTGTGAACGATCGCGATCGACGATCTGTCATCGGGAAAAGAAACAGCCATGTAATGAGAACCAGGATTTTGGAACTGACACGACGTACAATGGTAGGTGGCGCCGGGCTCCTGGCTTTGGGGATCTCGTCGACGGCCGCCCAAACGGAGACTTTGATGAGCGAACTGCCTTTGGCCGCCACCACCCCGGTCAGCGTCGCCCGCGTCGGGTTGCGCGCGCGGAATGCCGAAAGCCTGGCCGCTTACTATCGCAACATCGTCGGCCTGCGGGAACTGAGCCGCGCCAGCGGCACAATCTCGCTAGGCGCCGCCAATCACCCCTTGCTCGACATCGAAGCGGATGCATCGGCGAAGCCCGACGATCCGCGCAGCGCCGGCCTCTTCCACACCGCCTTCCTGCTGCCCAGCCGGGCCGATCTCGGGCGCTGGATCAACCATGCCATCGCTAACAATATCGGCATCGACGGCGCTTCCGACCATCTGGTCAGCGAGGCGCTCTACCTGACCGATCCTGAGGGCAACGGCATCGAGATCTATGCCGACCGCCGCCATGAGGACTGGAAGTGGAATGGTGACAAGGTGGCGATGGCGACCGAACGGCTGAATATTTCGTCGGTTGTCGCCGAAGTGCCGGCCGGCGATGCCGGCTGGCAGGGTATGCCGGACAACAGCATCATCGGCCATGTCCATCTGCGCGTCGGTCGGCCGGAAGACGCCGAGGCCTGGTGGCACCAGGAGCTCGGCTTCGACACGGTGGCGAAATATGGCAGCGCGGCGGTGTTCCTGTCGTCAGGCGGCTACCATCACCACATCGGCGCCAACTCGTGGCAGAGCGCCGGCGCCGGCCGTCGCGATCCTTCCCGGTCCGGCCTCGCCTGGGTCGAAATGCGTTCGGACAATGTGACTGTTGCAACGACCCGCGAAGACCCTTGGGGCACGGTGATCAGGACCGTTCCCGGCAAGGCTTGAGCGTTTCGAAAGCCTGTTAGAGACGAGCCTTTTCCAGCAGGCGGCCGAGCATGAGCAGGCCCGCTGGCCAAAGGCCGAGGCGAGTCTCGTTGCCCATATGGCCGAGATCGCCGGCATCGGCGAGGTCCGCGCCCCAGGCAGCGGCGAACGCTGTCGCCTGGTCGAAGGTGACGCGCGGGTCGGTGCGGCTAGCCACCACTAGGGTTGGAAAGGGTAAGCGTTTCAGTGGCATCGGCGCAAAGGGACGAACCAGGTCGAAGGAAGGATCAGGGTCGTCGACATTGGTTGCGGCAACCAGCAATGCGCCCGCGACCTTGTTGAGTTGGCTTTCGCTGGCGCCGGCCGCCCACTTCACCGTCGTCGCCACCGCCAGCGAGTGCGCAAGCAGCACCACGCGCCGAGGTGCCGCGGCAATCGCGGCGTCCACCCGGCCAATCCAGTCCTCAGGGGTCGGCCTGTCCCATTCGGCTTGCAGCACGCGGCTCGAGTTCGGGAATGCTCGGCACCAATGCGACATCCAGTGATCCGGCCCGGAATTGCCCCGCCCCGGCAAGGCAAGAAAATCGAAATCTCCAGCCGCGGAAATCATCACGCTTCTCCGAACACGCGCTTGAAGATCGTGTCGACATGCTTGGTATGATAGCCGAGGTCGAATTTTTCACGAATTTCGGCTTCGGGCAAGGCTGCCGTGACCTCCTTGTCGGCCAAAAGTTCCTCAAGGAAATCAGCGCCTTGCTCCCACACTTTCATGGCGTTTCGCTGCACCAGCCGGTAGGCGTCCTCACGGCTGACGCCCGCCTGGGTTAGCGCCAGCAGCACACGCTGCGAATGCACGAGGCCGCGGAACTTGTTCATGTTCTTCAGCATGTTGTCGGGATAGACGAGCAGTTTGTCGACGACGGTCGTCAGCCGCGACAGTGCGAAGTCCAGCGTCACGGTGGCGTCCGGGCCGATCATGCGCTCGACCGACGAATGCGAAATGTCGCGCTCGTGCCAGAGCGCCACGTTCTCCATCGCCGGCAGCGCGAAGGAACGCACCATGCGCGCAAGCCCGGTGAGGTTTTCGGTCAGCACCGGGTTGCGCTTGTGCGGCATCGCCGACGAGCCTTTCTGTCCGGGTGAAAAATACTCTTCCGCCTCCAGCACCTCGGTACGCTGCAGATGGCGGATTTCTGTCGCCAGCCGTTCGATCGACGAGGCGATGACACCGAGCGTCGCGAAGAACATGGCGTGGCGGTCGCGCGGGATCACCTGCGTCGACACCGGCTCCGGCTTCAATCCGAGTTTCTTCGCCACATGCTCCTCGACATAGGGATCGATGTTGGCGAAGGTGCCGACAGCACCGGAGATGGCGCAAGTCGCAATATCCTCACGCGCGTGCACCAGCCGCTCGCGGCAGCGCGAGAATTCGGCATAGGCCTGCGCGAGCTTGACACCGAAGGTGGTCGGCTCGGCATGGATGCCGTGGCTGCGGCCGATGGTGACGGCGTCCTTGTGTTCGAAAGCGCGGCGCTTGAGCGCCGCCAGCAGGCCGTCGATGTCGGCCAGAAGGATGTCGCTGGCTCGGGTGAGCTGCACGGCAAAGCAGGTGTCGAGAACGTCCGAGGACGTCATGCCCTGATGGATGAAGCGGGCATCCGGCCCGACGAATTCACTGAGATGGGTGAGGAAGGCGATGACGTCGTGCTTGGTCACGCGCTCGATCTCGTCGATGGCCTCGACGTCGAACTTCGCGGGCCCGCCTTTTTCCCAGATGGTCTTGGCGGCCTCCTTCGGGATCACGCCGAGCTCGGCCAGTGCGTCGCAAGCGTAGGCCTCGATCTCGAACCAGATGCGGAACCGGGTTTCGGGCGACCAGATGGCCACCATTTCCGGCCGGGAGTAGCGAGGGATCATCCGTCAGTCCTGACTTGCGAGTGCGTTCGCCCGCGTCCTAACAGAGGCAGACAAAATCCTCAACGCTGCTGCCGCGCAAACCAGATGCTGGCGAGAGCCAGCGCGATGAAACCGAGCGGAAAATAAAGCCGGATGCCCAGAACGATGAATTGATAGAATGCCGTCGCCACGGTGTGCACGAACTGGATGGCCCACGCGATGGTCAGTGCGGGTTCATGCCACTGAGCATAGTAGGAACGGTATTGCAGCGCAAAGAGCCCGCCGGTGAGGCCGATCGTAGTGGCAAGAAGGCAGACAAACGCGGCCGCCAAGGCAACTTGCCAATGCCGTCCGAGCGAGACGAGCCGCGCCAGGAACAGACCGACTGGAAAGGCGAGCGCACCGCCGACCGCATAGAGCAACGAGACGAAGCGGATCTTTGCCGGGGTCTCCCAGTCGTCCACCAGCAGATTGACAAGCGCGCTGGCGCCCATGGCTGCGGCCCATAGCAGGGCGCCGCAAACCGCGGCGCGCGGCGATGGCAAGGCCTTGCGGATATGACCCACGCGGTTGCGTATGGCGGGGAGCGGCGTCACAGCCGGCCGGTCACCGCGATCCAGCGATAGTCCGGTCCCTCGAAGCCGTACTGGCGCACCGCGATCAGCACGGCATAGGCGCTGAGGCCTTGCATGGAAAATGTCTGCACCGCGCCGATCCGATAGCCGTTCGGGCAGCCTCTGCTTTTGGGGATCGACTTGTCCTCGTGCAGGAGCTCAGTCTTGCCGCCGTCTTTCGCCTCAATGCGCAACAGGCGAAAGCCGTTGATCTCGCCCAGGCCCTGGCAGGTTTCGGTGTCGTTCATGCCGATCTCGTCGAGCCGGAACTCGAGCGGATCGTCGACCGGCGAAAAGATCGGGCGCGGGTTGACCACCATGCGGAACGGATCGGCCGAAAGTTCGGTCACCGGGTTTAAGCCCGCGGTGATGCCGCGATTCGCGGTCAATTCCGCCTGCTTGATGATGGCTTCGCCTTTCTGCCGAGCTGCAAGGCGCGCCGCGTCGAGCGTTGCGTTGTCGTCGTCAAGCCGCACCCTGACCGGTGTGCCCTTGAGAAAACTGTCGTCGGCGGTGTTGATGTAGTAGCGATTGGCATAGGGAAATCCCGATCCGTCCTGAATGCCATACTCCTCGAAGGCGAAGGCGCCGCCATCCCCAGTGAAGCCGAGGATCTCAAGCTCGGCGACGTCACCGGCATGGGCGGCCAACGAGGTTGAAAACTGGGCAACGAGGGAAACGGCAAACAGGACAAGGATTCGCATCGGATTTCCGTTTGAGCAGCCAGCGTTGTTTCGATCACTATCACGACATCGTCAAAACGTCGTCCCTCTGAGACGCAAAGCCGATGCATCCAATCGCGTCCTCATCTGTTTATGTTGGCAGCTTCACCGCATCGGCCCGAAAATCGGAATCGATTTTCGGAAGGCATGATGCGTCGATTTAAGTGTTTAGAGCGTCCTTTGCGCGTCCAAAAGGACGCGCGGCGCTCTAATGGAGAACCCACAATGACCGATGCAGCCAGCATTCGTGAACATATGGAAGTGATCGGCGCCGACGGCGTCCATGTCGGCACCGTTGACAAAGTTGAGGGACAACGAATCAAGCTGACCAAGCGCGACAGCGGCGAGGGCGCTCACAGGGGGCACCACCACTATATTCCGCTCAGCCTCGTAGCCGAAGTCGAGGGCCAGAAAGTGCGGCTGTCGGCGAATTCGGATGTTGCGGTCACGTTCGAGGAAGAAAAATCCGATCCCACCTGATGACAGGCCACGGCATTGCGCATTCAGCGCGACGACCAGACCGGAAACAGGTCGCCGTCGGCGGGCGTCGCGGCAAAGACGCCGCGGCTGATGGCGCGCGCCATGGTGGCGCCTGCCGCTGCGTAGAGGTCGATGGCGTCGTTGGGCGCGAGATCGATGCCGCTCTTGCCGGTCGCCAGCGCGAAAACCAGATCCCCGTCGGCCGGCGTGTGTGTCGGCCAAATGGCGCGCACGAAGCCATCATGCGCTGATATCGCCAAGCGTTTGGCGGCGGCCTTGCTGAGGACGGCGTCCGTGGCGATGACGGCGATGGTGGTGTTGCCGCCGACCTTCGCCCGCTTCCCGATATGTTTGTCGCGAAACTTCAGCAGGATCGTTTTCGCGTCCTCCGGCATCGGCGAGGGATAACCGAGCCCGCCGAACTCGTCGCCGATCTCGAAGGGCGCTGCCCAGAAGTGCCTGCTACGGGCGATCGTAACCGAGCCGGTCGGGTTGACGGCAGCAAGCGCGCCGATGGTGACGCCGCTGTCGAGCACCGTCGAGGCCGATCCGAGGCCGCCCTTGAGGCCGGAACTCAAGGCACCGGTGCCCGCGCCGACCGTGCCGAGCGGAAAATCGATGCCGCCTGCCTGTGCCGCCTCATAGCCGAGATCGCGGTAGGGCGGATAGCGGCCCCAGTCCTTGTCGCCGCCATTGCGCAGGTCGAACAGGATCGCCGCCGGCACGATCGGGACGCGAAAGCCGCCGACCTCGACACCGATGCCGTTTTCACGCAGTGCCGCCTGTACGCCGGAGGCGGCGTCGAGACCGAAGGCCGAACCGCCCGAAAGCACCACGGCATGGATCGCCTCGATCGAATTGTGCGGCTCGAGCAGGTCGGTCTCGCGGGTACCCGGCGCACCGCCCAGGATCTGGACACCGGCCACCGCCGGTTCGTCGCAGACGATGGTGGTCACCCCGGACTTCAGCTTCACATCGGAAGCGTTGCCGACACGCAGGCCGGCGACATCGGTAAGGAGATTGCGCGGCCCTGTGCGAAACATCATCTGGCCTCCGCCGGCACGAAATTTGCGCCGTTGAAACGGAAGACCCGATAGAGGTTTTCGGTCAAGTCGCCCTTGCCGTCAAAGCGGATCGGCCCGATCGCGGTGCTGAAGTCACGCCCGGTGAGCGTGTCGGCCAGTGGATTGCCGGAGGTTTCCGCCAGCGCCGTCGCCGCCTCGGCGATCTCGACCGCCGCATAGGCCGGCAGCGTGTAACCCTCTGGCACGATCTTTTGTGCGGCAAAGCTTTCGAGCACGTTGGGGGCGGCGACATCGTCCCATTCGGGCGGCGCGATCATCAGCGTACCCTTGGCATAAGGCACATCGCCGGGTGGTGTACGCAGCGTTTCGCCGCCGGCAAAGGTGATGCCGGCATCGAGCTGGCCGGCGTCGCGACCCATGATGGCGATGTCGTCGCCGTCGCCGCCGGCGAAGACATGCGTTGCGCCGGCTTTCCTCAGCCGACCGATCAGCCCGATCTGGTTGTCGAGTTGCGGCCGAAATGTGTCGACGAACACCGGTTTCAGCGCCGCCTGCTCGGCTGCCGCCCGAAGCGTCTCGGCGATTTCGCGGCCGTAAATCGTGCCGTCGTCGACGATGGCGAACAGTTCGTTCTGCCATTGGCGGGTGAGATTGGAGGCGACGGCGTTGCGCTCGTCATCGCCGCGCGGCCCAAGCCGAAAGATCGGCCAGCCGGTCTTGGCGCGCCGGTCAGTCAGACTTTCGGTGCGCACGCCGACGGTGATGACCGGTATGTTGGCGTCCTTCAGGATCGGCAGTGCCGCCTCGATCGCCTCTGTGCAGAGGAAGCCTACGACCACGGTGACTTTCGCCGCGGCGAATTCCCTCGCCGCGTCAGCCCCGCCATCGGCCGTGCAGGCGTCGTCGACCGTCTTGATCTCGACACCGTTTGCCTCTGCCGCCAGGCCGGCGCCCGCCTCGATCTGTTTGCCGAGGATCGCCGACGGCCCGGACAGCGGTGCCGCGACGCCGACCAGCAGCGTCTCAGCGTTCGCATCGCCCGCGAGAGACAGCCAGGCCAGCACCGCTATTGTCGTTGTCGTGGCTGTTGTCCGGGATCGCATGCGAGCGAAGAATTCCTCCGCGCCGGTCGCGTGTTTGCCGGCGCCACTTCCTGCCAAGACCTAAAGGCTGGTCAGCTTTCACGCAACACGCGAAATTCAAGATGCATGTCAACCACTTCGCTTGTGGCATGGAATATGCCGCCATATATAACGGTTGGGTTCATCTCGCTTCAAACCAATGGAAATCGCCGGTGCTGAAGAAGAACGACATAGGGCCGCAGGCCTATCGCGACGCGATGAGCCATTTTGCCGGCCACGTCCATGTGGTTACCACCGATGGCCCCGCTGGCAGGCGCGGTGCGACTGTCATTGCAGCCTGTTCGGTCTCGGACACGCCGCCGACCATCCTGGTCTGCCTCAATCGCGAAAATCCCAAGAATGAGCCGTTCGT
Source organism: Mesorhizobium sp. M1322 (assembly GCF_040318085.1). Taxonomy (NCBI): domain Bacteria; kingdom Pseudomonadati; phylum Pseudomonadota; class Alphaproteobacteria; order Hyphomicrobiales; family Phyllobacteriaceae; genus Mesorhizobium; species Mesorhizobium sp. M1322. The sequence goes on along the minus strand of NZ_JAMYLP010000055.1, from coordinate 12,628 downwards.
AAAGAATGGCAGGTTCGCCTTGAACACGCTGGCTTCGGACCAGGAGGCGCTGTCGGTCGGCTTTTCCGGCCTCACCGGTCTGCCCGTCGAGGAACGTTTCGTGTTGGGCGATTGGGATGTGATCTCGACAGGTGCACCGACGCTGAAGGGCGCGCTCGCCGTGTTCGACTGCGAACTGATCGACACCAAGGATCTGGCCACCCACCGTGTGCTTTTTGGCAAGGTGACAGGCCTGCGCACCGGCGATAACTTGCGGCCGCTGATCTATCACGACCGCGGCTATCACGCTCTGTAGAGGCTCTGGATGGCTGCACCCGCGGAGAGAGAATGACCGAGTTGAAACCACGCCCGGCGCCGCGGACGATCGACGAGACGCTCGATCTGCTGACCGGTGCGGACTATGTGGCGGACCGGTCGCTGGCGACCGTGTTGTTCTTATCGCTGCGCATGAAACGGCCGCTGTTCCTCGAGGGCGAGGCCGGCGTCGGCAAGACCGAGATCGCCAAAGTGCTGGCGCAAGCGCTCGGCCGCCAGCTGATCCGCCTGCAATGCTATGAAGGCCTCGACGTCTCGTCCGCCGTCTACGAGTGGAATTACGCCGCGCAGATGATCGAGATCCGCATGGAGGAGGCGGCCGGCAAGGTCGATCGGTCCGACATGGAGCGCAACGTCTTTTCCGAAAAATACCTGATCCGCCGCCCGGTGCTTGAGGCGCTGACCGGCAAGGCGGGCGCTGCCCCGGTCTTCCTGATCGACGAGCTCGACCGCACCGACGAGGCCTTCGAGGCATTCCTGCTCGAAATCTTGTCCGACTTTCAGGTGACGGTACCCGAACTCGGCACGATCAAGGCGGAGGAGCCGCCGATCGTCATCATCACCACCAACCGCACCCGCGAGATCCACGACGCGCTGAAGCGGCGCTGCCTTTATCACTGGGTCGATTATCCCAATGCCGAACGTGAACTTGAGATCGTGCGCAGAAAAGTGCCGCAGGCCAACAGCCGGCTTTCGGCAGAGGTGGTTTCCTTCATCCAAAAGCTGCGCCAGATCGAGCTGTTCAAGGTGCCGGGTGTCGCCGAAACCATTGACTGGGCCGGTGCGTTGACCGAACTCGACAAGGTGGCGCTCGATCCGGAGACCGTTTCCGACACGATCGGCGTGCTGCTGAAATACCAGGACGATATTGCCCGTATCGAGCAGGGCGAAGGCCGGCGCATCCTCAACGAGGTGAAGGCCGAGCTTTCGGCGGCGGAGTAGGGCAATGGCAACGCCGCGTCGCGAACCGCAAGAGGCCACGCCCGATGGGAGGATCGCCGACAACATCGTCTATTTCGCCCGCACCTTGCGCAAGGCCGGCATGCGGGTCGGCCCGGCGTCGGTTAAGGACGCAATCGAGGCGGTGCTGGCCGCCGGCATCGGTTCCCGCGACGATTTCTACTGGACGCTGCACGCCGTGCTGGTCTCGCGGCACGAGGATCACCCGACCTTCGACGAGACTTTCCGGCTATTCTGGAAATCGCACGAGCTGATCGAAAAGTTGCTGGCGATGTTTTCGCCAGTTGCGCCGAACAGTCGTGAGAAGCAGAAGCCGCGTACCGCCGAAAATCGCGTCAGCCAGGCGATGTTCGAGGGCCACCAGAAGAACCAGCCGGTGCAGGAAATCCCCGACATCGAGGTCGACGCCCGCTTCACATTTTCCGGCAACGAGGTGCTGAGGGGCAAGGACTTTGCCCAGATGAACGCCGCCGAGATGGCCGACGCCAAAAAGGCGATTACCGCGTTGCGGCTGCCCTTCGACATGGTCAGGACACGGCGTTTCAAATCCGACGCGCATGGCCGACGTATCGATCCGCGCGCCATGATGCGCTCGGCCGCGCGGACAGGCGGCGAACTGATCCTGCCGAAATTCCGGTCACCGCGCGAGGTTCACCCGCCGCTGGTCGTGCTTGCCGATATTTCCGGTTCGATGAGCCAGTACACGCGCATCTTTTTGCATTTCCTGCATGCGCTGACCGAAAAGCGCCTGCGCGTGCACGCGTTCGTCTTCGGCACCAGGCTCACCAATCTGACGCGGCAGATGCGCCATCGCGATCCCGACGCGGCACTCGCCGATTGTTCGGCGGCGGTGATGGACTGGTCGGGTGGCACCCGCATCGGCGACACGCTGGCCGAATTCAACCGGCTGTGGTCGCGGCGCGTGCTGGCGCAGGGCGCTGTCGTTCTTCTGATCACCGACGGACTGGAGCGCGACGACGTCGCCGGCCTGTCGGAGGAAATGGAGCGCCTGCACAAATCCTGCCGGCGCCTGATCTGGCTGAACCCGCTGCTGCGCTTCGACGGCTTCGAGGCGCGCGCCCGCGGCGTCAAGGCAATGCTGCCGCATGTCGACGAGTTCCGCTCGGTGCACAATCTCGATGCGCTCGCTGATCTGTGCGCATCGCTGGACAAGAATTCGGCGCGCTCCGTCGACCCACGCAGATGGATTGAGGGTGGCGGGAGAAGCGCCGCATAGCCATATGCTTTCTCCAGGAGAAACGGTGATGGACAACAGCATGTATCTCGATGAGGCGCGTGATCCGCTGATCATCGCCGAAGGCTGGATGAAAGACGGCAAGGATGTCGCCATTGCCACCGTGGTCGAGACCTGGGGCTCGGCGCCGCGTCCGGTCGGCAGCCATCTTGTCATCGACGCGGAAGGCAATTTCCACGGCTCGGTCTCGGGCGGCTGCGTCGAAGGCGCGGTGGTGACCGAGGCGATCGATGTCATCGACAGCGGCAACGCAAAGATGCTGGAATTCGGCGTCGCCGATGAAACCGCATGGCAGGTCGGCCTGTCCTGCGGCGGCCGCATCAAAGTCTATGTCGAGCGCTTAGGTTAGGCCCGGCACAATGGATCCGTACGCGCTGAAAACGCTGAACGCCGAACGCCGCGCCCGCCGCGCGGTGATCCTGGTCACCGACCTTGGCGATGGCCGCGACCGTATCGTGCGCGAGGGCGATCAGGTCGCCGGCGATCTGGGCGCTGCAATCGCGAAGGCGTTTCGCACCGGCAATTCCGGGTCGGTCGAGGCGGAGGGGCGTACTTTTTTCCTCAACGCTTATCTGCCGCAGCCGCGCCTGGTGGTGATCGGCGCCGTCCATATCAGCCAGGCGCTGGCGCCGATGGCCAAGATCGCAGGCTATCCCGTCGAGATCATCGATCCGCGCACGGCCTTCGCCACATCAGACCGCTTTCCCGATGTCGCGCTGCATGCCGAATGGCCGGAGGATGTCCTGAAGCGCCAGCCCCTCGACAGCTATACGGCGTTGGCAGCCGTCACCCATGATCCGAAGATCGATGACTTCGCGCTGAAGGCGGCGCTCGATGCCAACTGCTTCTATGTTGGGGCGCTTGGCAGCCGCAAAACCCATGCTAAGCGTGTCGAGCGCCTGCTGGCATTGGGCGCGACCGCCGACCAGATCGCCCGCATCCACGCGCCGATCGGCTTGGACATCGGCGCAGCGAGCCCGGCCGAAATCGCTGTCGCGGTGCTGGCGCAGGCGATCCAGGCGTTTCGCTCACGTGGCCTCGAAGCTACCGCAACGGCCCGAAAATCGGAATCGATTTTGGAGAAGCACGATGCGTAGATTCAAAGTAGTAGAGCGTCCTTTGCGCGTCCAAAAGGACGCGCGGCGCTCTACGGATGCGGCAGCGTGAAATTCGGCTCGATCCCGATCGACACGGCCGAAGGCGCGGTGCTGGCGCACGCCACCACCGCCGGGGAACGGCGTTTCCGCAAGGCACACAGGCTTAGTGCCGACGATGTGTCTTTGCTCAAGGCAGCGGGGATTTCGGAGGTTGTCGCGGCTGTTCTTGCTCCCGACGATTTGAGCGAGGACGCCGCTGCCGAAAGAATCGCCGAAAGCATGATCCATCGCAACATCGAGACGAAGGCCGCTGCGACCGGCCGGGTCAATCTCCACGCCCAGGCCGCCGGCATCTTCACCGTCGATGCAGCGATGATCGACGCCATCAACGCCGTCGATCCGACCATCACCATCGCCACGCTGGCGCAGCATGCGCCGGTCGAAAAAGGCCAGATGGTTGCAACAGTGAAGATCATTCCCTTCGCGGTCAGCTCCATGCTGGTCGATTCGGTGGCAAGGATTTGCGCCGGCGGCGAGATATTTGCCGTCAATGCCTATCAGCCGGTGCGTGTCGGCGTCATCCAGACGGTTCTGCCCGGCATTAAGCCGAGCGTGCTCGACAAGACGATGCGTGTCACCGAAGCCCGCCTGGCACGCTCGGGCGGCCGGCTGGCGGCGGAGCGCCGCACACCGCACGCGGTTGGCCCGGTTGCTGAGGCTGCGGCCTCGCTGGCGCGCGATAACGACATGGTGGTGATCTTCGGCGCGTCGGCGATGAGCGATTTTGGCGACGTCGTCCCGGCAGCGATCGAGAAGGCAGGCGGCACCGTCATCCGCGCCGGCATGCCGGTCGATCCCGGCAATCTGCTGGTGCTCGGCACACTCGCCGGCAAGCGCGTCATCGGCGCGCCGGGCTGCGCCCGCAGCCCCAAGGAGCACGGCGTCGACGGGGTCCTCGACCGGCTGATCGCCGGCCTGGACGTGACGGCCAAGGATATCGCCGGCATGGGTGTCGGCGGTCTGGTGATGGAAATCTCGACGCGGCCGCAGCCGCGCGAGCCACTGCCGGCCAGGGCCGAATTGAAGGTCGACGTCGTGCTGCTGGCCGCCGGTCGCTCCAGCCGCATGGGCGGCCCGAACAAGCTGCTGGCGCTGTTCGCCGGCAAACCGCTGGTGCGCCGCAGCGCCGAGCGCGCGCTCGGCTCTAAAGCTTCGGGCACCATCGTCGTCACCGGCCATCAGCGCGAGCGTGTACGCAGCGCGTTGTCGGGACTGGATGTGACTTTCGTCGATAATCCGGATTTCGCTGAGGGTCTGTCTTCATCGCTGAAGGCCGGCATCGCGGGGGTTACCGGCGATGCCGCCGGCGCCATTATCATGCTCGGCGACATGCCTGGCATCGCGTCAGCCGACCTCGACAGGCTGATCGATGCATTCCACAAATCCGAGGGCCGATCGGTCGTGCGCGCCTCGCATGAGGGAAAGCGAGGTAACCCTGTGTTGCTGCCGCGTTCGCTGTTTGCGGCGATCGCTCATCTCGAAGGCGATACTGGCGCGCGCCATCTGGTCGAGGCCGAGGGGCTCGATGTCGTCGATGTCGAGATCGGCAAGGCAGCTTCCATCGATGTCGACACCCGCGAGGCGCTCGAAGGCGCCGGCGGCGTACTGCAGGATTGACAAACCGAAGCCGAAAAACGATGCCTTTGGCATGGCTTTCCGTTTACACCTTCTGACCTCGATATTTCTTTTGTTTTCGGGTTTGGCGCATGGTCAGACGCTGTCGCTAAAGCCCTTCAAGGATGACCTGTTCGCATATCCGGCCATCCTCTCGTCCGAGAACAACGGCGCCTACATGGTCGTCGATTATCGTGAGCTGCGCGACATCAACGCCCGCGACAAGGTGCCGGAGAGCCGCGCGCGGGCGCAGTATGTCGACACCGGTGTGCGTAAGGTGCAGCAGGATCTGTCGCTGAAGACCGGCGCCGGCAATGTCCGCCACGTCGCCGTCGGCCGCACGCAAGGTGCCGGCATCATCGTCCTCTATTTGCACGGGCAAGGCGGCAGCCGCAAGCAGGGCGCCGACGACTTCACCTTCGGCGGCAATTTCAACCGCATCAAGAACCTGATGGCCGGCAATGGCGGCCTCTATCTGTCGCCGGACTTTTCCGATTTCGGCGACACCGGCGCGGCCCAGATCGCCGCATTGATCGGCCACTATGCCGAGCGGTCGCCGGTCGCGAAGATCTTCGTTACCTGCGGCTCGATGGGCGGCGCACTGTGCTGGAAGCTTGCCGCCCGCAAGGATACGGGCGGCCGCATCGACGGATTGCTGCTGCTCGGTTCGCTGTGGAATGAAAGTTTCTTCTCGAGCCCGGCCTTCAAGCGCCGTGTTCCAGTCTTCTTTGGCCAAGGCAGCAGGGACCCGGTGTTTCCAGTCGAGAAACAGGAAGCCTTCTTCCGTTCGATCCTGGCCAAGTCGAAAACCTATCCGGCCCGCTTTGTCCGCTTCGAGACCGGTACGCACGGCACGCCGATCCGCATGACGGACTGGCGCGGCACGCTCAACTGGATGCTGTCGAAGGCCCCTTAAGGCGCCGTGTTGTAGTCCACTACCGTTTGCGGATTGATCTCGCCGTCGTAGGAGGCGTCGACATCGTACTGCACCAGCGAGAAATTGCCGTTGCGAAACAGATAGGTCCCGGCTGACGAGGCATCGCCGAGGCCGCGCCACTTGTTGAGCGACGAGATCGTCCTGGTGGCGTCGTCATATTCGGAATTGACCAGCTGGTCGTCGGTCTCGAAGCCGGTGACGTTGATCGCCTCGACCTTGCCTTCGCTATCGTTGTTCTCATAGTGGATATCGAGTTCCGGCGAGGCGAACTGCAGTTGTCGGACACCGGATACGTCGTCGTAGACATAGTAGACGGCACTCTCATTGTAGGCAGCCATCGAGCAGAAGAAGCGGAACAGCCGCGTCTCGCGTTCGGGTTCATCGGCCTCGGCGCCCGCATCCTTGTAGCGAAGGGAATAGGCGTCCGGCTCTGTCAAGGGCTCGCCGCCGGGCATTTCCTTGTCGCACTGGTCGCCATAGGTTGCCGCAAACGCCTTCTTGGCCTGCTCCAGCGCCGCGTCCTTCTCCGGCGGCGGCGCTCCGTCGCCGCAGCTTGCCGGTACGGCATCCTCGAAATCGGCCTTGGACGGTTTCAGCGTGCCGTTGTCGATGAAAATCGGGCGAAATGGCGGTTCCTGAATCGAGGCGTTGACCTGGCGCAGCGTGTAGCAGCCGGCAAAGACATTTTCGCTGCCGTCCTTCGCTGTCGCCCGGATGGCGACCGGAACGCTGTGATAGATGCTGCCGGCTGCACCGTCTTCGGACACGCCACCGGTTTTGACATCGACCTTTTCGGTGCCGTCATAGCCCTTGACGAAGGTGTCGAAATCCTTAGCCGGCTTGGTGTCGCCAAAATAATCCCAGGCGCGCGCGAATTCTTGCCGGTTGATGGCGCTGTAGAGCGAACGGATGACCGCTTCGGCGTCCGATCTGTCATCGACATAGGGCGCTTCGGCTGCGAGCGATGGCTCGTCAGTCAGGATAAGGGAGAAAAAAGCGGTCGCTGCAAAGAAGGCGCTTCTCATCGGGAATCTCCACCAGATGGGAATCCTATCATACCGATTGCGGCGACGTGGTGACGCTTGAAGAATCGCCCGCAGAGGCGCTAGGTCCCGCCATCGGCGTTCCCGCCGGATAGGAGATTCACGTGACCATATCGATGTACGAAGCGTCCGTGCCGGTGTTTTCGGCTAGGTTGAAGGCGCTATCCAATGCGCTGAACATCGCCGAGCAGAATGCGCTCGACCGCAAGATCGATCCGCAGGTGTTTTTGACGTCGAGGCTGGCGCCGGACATGTACGCGTTGACCAGGCAGGTGCAGATCGCCACCGACCACGCCAAGGGCGCGCCGTCGCGGCTGGCTGGCCGCGAGGTGCCGAAGTATGAGGACAGCGAGGCGAGCTTTGCCGATCTCCAGGCGCGCATCGCCAAGACCGTCGATCTTCTAGCGACATTCTCGGCTGCCGAATTCGATGGCTCCGATGACAGAATGATCGAGCTGAAGCTTGGCCAGCGCGAATTCTCGATGGCCGGCATGCAGTATCTGCTGCATCTCGCTATGCCCAATTTCTATTTCCACGTGACCACCGCCTACGACATCCTACGCCACAATGGCGTGCCGCTGAGCAAGGCGATTTTCCTGGGATCGCGTTAAAGAATGGCGACGAGATATCCCGGCTGAGCCGGGACATCGTACGACCTGCCTAGCGTAAGGACATTTCGCGGGCGACGCGCGGGAAGTCGGCTGGTTTGATGCCGATGTCCGCACGGTCGGCATTGCTCATCGAATGAAGCAGCGCCAGAGCCGCGCGGTAGCGCAGACGTTCCTGCGGACGCGGACGGGCGAACATTTCAGTGAGGAAACCCATGATTCAAGCCCCTGGTTGGTCCTCCCCGATTCGCAATATAGGCAAATCATGACAATTGTGCAGTGCAGCATTTGCATGGCAGCCATGCTGCGCCGGTTTTTTTGACCACAATCGACTTGTCCGGTGAAACTTCCGGCGCGGACGGACCGTATAGCTGAACGCCGGCACAGGGCCGGTTTTTTCTCGCCATTCCTGGCGAAACTCCGGACTGCATGAAAATGCAGTCCGGCTTTTTGTTGACTGCCGCGTAGGCGTTGGCTGGATTCTACGGAAAAGACGCCGGCCGATTGGCGGTGGGCTTGGAGACAACCCGCGCCTTCCTGTATGCTGCAGCTTCCTCCCCGCGCAGCCGCGCAAAAATTTCCCGCCGGAGAAAGTTCATGCACAAACGCCGCCTCGGTCGGACCGATCTTCTTGTTTCCCAGATTTGCCTGGGATCGATGACCTGGGGCCACCAGAACACCGAAGCGGACGGCCACGCCCAGATGGATATGGCCTTTTCGCGCGGCGTCAACTTCATCGACACTGCCGAGCTTTACCCGATCCCGCCCAAGGCGGAGACGCAAGGCTGGACCGAGAAGATCATCGGCAGCTGGATCAAGGCGAAGGGCAACCGCGATCAGGTCATCCTCGCCTCGAAAGTGGTTGGCCGCACCGCTAACACATGGTTTCGCGGCAACCGCCCGTCGAAGCTGGTGCGGGCCGACATCTTCGATGCCGTCGAGAAATCGCTGACCAGGCTCAACACCGACTATCTCGATCTCTATCAGATCCATTGGCCGGAACGGGACGTGCCGTGCGGCGCCAATCCGAACCGCGTCGGCGCCGTAGCGCTGCGGGCCGATTCCGTCGGCGCACCGGCCGGCGAGACGCCGATCACCGAGACCCTCGCCGTCTTCGACGAATTGGTGAAGGCTGGAAAAATCCGCCATTTCGGCCTTTCGAACGAGAGCTCCTGGGGCGTCATGCGGTTCATCGCCGAAGCCGACAAGGGCCTAGGTCCGCGGCTGGTGTCGCTGCAGAACGCCTATAATTTCGTCAACCGCGGCTTCGAGGTGAATCTTGCCGAAGTCTGCGAGCGCGAACAGGTTTCCCTGCTCGCCTATTCGCCGCTGGGACAAGGCTACCTGACCGGAAAGTACGACCATGGCGCGCGGCCGCTGGGCTCGCGCTCTCAGCTTTTCAACCGCGGCCAGCGCTACGAGACGCCCAACGCCGCGGAGGCGCAGCTCGAGTATAACGAGCTGGCGCGCTCTTTCGGCATGGAGCCGGCATTGTTTGCCAATGCTTATGTCGCGAGCCGGCCCTTCGTCACTTCGAGCATCATCGGCGCGACGACCTTTTCGCAGCTCGAAATGGCGCTGTCTTGCGCCGATGTCGTCTGGACCGAGGACATGCAGAAGGCGGTCGATGCAATCCACCAGCGTGTCGGCAACCCGTGTCCGTGAGCTGCTTTCCGGCGCTGTAAGGTGTGATTACCCAATAATTAGAAGAGGGAGGGAGAAAAAGTGAATTTTCCGATTGAGGTCGTGCGCGAGAAATTTCCGGCACTGTCGCTGACCGACAGAGGCCGTCGCCGCATCTATCTCGACAACCCTGCCGGCACGCAGGTGCCGCAGGTGGTCGCCGACGCGGTGTCACGCTGCCTGCTGACCACAAACGCCAATCTCGGCGGCTTCTTCGAAACCACGGTCGCGGCTCAACAGATCGTCGATGGCGCCCATGCGGCGATGGCCGATTTCCTGGGTGCTGCAAGCCCGCAGGAAATCATCATCGGCGCCAATATGACGACGCTCACCTACCACATGTCGCGCACGCTCGGCCGCACGATGAAACCCGGCGAAGAGATCATCCTCACCCGCATGGATCACGAAGGCAATGTATCGCCGTGGCTGCAGCTGGCCGAAGACCTAGGCCTTGTCGTGCGCTGGCTGCCCTTCGACCAGCAGAGCTGGCAGGTCGAGGAGGCGGCGCTTGCTGCGCTGCTCACCGACAGGACGCGGCTCGTCGCCCTGAACTATGCCAGCAATCTGACCGGTTCGATCAACCGGGTGAAGGCGCTGACCGGCATCGCCAAGCAGGCCGGCGCGCTGGTCTATGTCGACGCCGTTCAGTTCGCGCCGCATGGCCTGATCGACGTCAGAGATCTCGGCTGCGATTTTCTGATCTGCTCGGCTTATAAATTCTTCGGCCCGCATATGGGCATATTGTGGGGCAGGCTGGATGTCATCGACGCGCTGACCCCGTACAAATGCCGCTGTTCGTCCAACGCTCTGCCGGAGCGGTTCGAACTCGGAACCCCGCAGATCGAGCTGATGGCCGGACTGACGGCCGCGATCGATTATTTTGCGGAGCTTGGCGCGGCGGCAGGCGAGAGCGGTTCGCGCCGCGCCAGGATCGCCAAGGCCTTCGTAGTATCAATTGCTTACGAGAACCCGCTAACGCAAAAGCTGATCGATGAGCTGTCAGCGATTTCGGGCCTGACTGTCCATGGCATCACCGATCCGGCGCGTGTCGGGGAGCGCGTGCCGACAGTTTCGTTCACTGTCGAGGGCGTTGTGCCGGAGACGATCGTAAGGCAGATGAATGCGGAAAACATCTTCCTGTGGTCCGGTCACAACTATGCATGGGAGATCGTCCACCAGCTCGGAATTCCAGCCGAGCACGGTGTCGTGCGCATCGGCATCGCCCATTACAATACGGCAGCCGAGATCGACGAGACGATGGAGAGCGTGCACCGTGTTATCGCCATGCTGCGACAGGAGCGATCCTGACGCGATATTCGGCTGATATCACCGCTTCTTGCCGCCGCCGAAGCCAGTAAGGAAAGCGGTAAGGTTGTCGCCAAGCACATCGCAGAGATAGCCGCCCTCCTGCACGATGACCGTCGGCAGGCCGAGGCCGGCGATAGAAGCACCGATGCGCGAGAAGCCCTGCGTCGTCACCGATAGTCCGCCGAACGGATCGCCCTCGAAGGCGTCGAGCCCGAGCGCCACGACAAGTGCATCGGGTGCGAAGGCGCGGATGCGCTGAAAAGCCACGTTCAGTGCTTCGAGGAACGCCGCATCTTCGGATTTGCGCGCCAGCGGCAGATTGAGGTTGTAGCCGAGGCCCGGCCCTTCGCCACGCTCGTCGGCATGGCCCCAGAAAAACGGGTAAAAACGCACCGGATCGGCATGCAGCGAGACGGTGAGCACGTCCGGCCTCGCATAGAAAATGCCTTGCGTGCCGTTGCCGTGATGCAGGTCGACGTCGAGGATCGCCACCCGCGCAGCTTGCCTGCGCAAGGTCTGCGCCGCGACCGCCGAATTGTTGATGAAGCAGAAGCCGCCGGCGACATCCGCAAAGGCGTGATGGCCGGGCGGACGGCAGAGCGCATAGGCAGCCGGCGCGCCCGCCATCACCGCCTCGGCGGCCTCAACCGCGCTCCAGGCGCTCCACAGTGCGCTCTGCCATGTCTCGCTTGAGATTGGGCAAGCGGTGTCGGCCATGTGGTAGCCGGCCTGGCCGACCGCCGAGGCCGGATAGGAGCCGCCCCGCGCGATCGGATGGATGTTGGGGATCACTTCGGCCGACGCGCCTTCGATGCGCTGCCAGCGCGCAAAGATGTGCTCGAGAAAATCGAGATATTCGGGCGTATGCACCGCGGCAACCGGTCCTAGCCCGTGATCTCTCGGCCGTTCGATCGTGCAGCCGGCGGCCCTTGCGCCGGCGAGCAGCCGTTCGACGCGTTCCGGCTTTTCCGGATTGGGTTTCTGGGCACCGCTGGAGAGGAATGCCTTGGGATCATGGCGCTTCTGTTCCTCGGCATAGAAGGCTTTCATCTTGGCTCCTCATCATCGGGTGCATCGGCGAAGGCAAAGAACGCGTCGCCGACGATCTTCTGCACCTGCTCGTAGCTCGACCAGGCAATGCCTAGCCTTTCGTAAAAGGCCTTGGCAGTTTCATTGTCGGTGTCGACGGACAGTCTGAGATAGGCGCCGCCGTCCTTCCGGCATTCTCGCGCGGCACGCCGCAACAGGCGTTCGCCGATCCTGCGGCCGCGAAACCGGTCTTCGACATAGAGGTCCTGCACATAGACGCCGGGCCGACCCATCCAGGTCGAGAAGATCGGGAAATGCAGGCAGAGGCCGGCGAACTCGCCGCCGACTTCCGCAATCAGCGTCGAGAAGGCAGGTTTCTCGCCAAAGCCGTAAATGCGGAGGTCGTCGGCCGTAGAAGTGATTTCCTCGGGCGCGCCGATATGAGCGCCGAGCCGCAGGATCGCGGCATGGATGGTTTCGACGTCGTCGATGCAGCCAGGGCGGATGAGGATCCTGGACAAAGCGGCAGTCACTGCAGGTAAGGTGCCAAGGCACCCCCCTCTGTCCTGCCGGACATCTCCCCCGCAAGGGGGGAGATCGGAAGACACGAATGCTTTCGCCAATCACCAACGTTGGAAAGATGGGCACAGCGGCGAAGCTGCCAATCTCCCCCCTTGCGGGGGCGATGGCCGGCACGCCAGAGGGGGGGGGGAGGGACC
>NZ_JAMYLP010000054.1:0-37623 GCF_040318085.1 Mesorhizobium sp. M1322 | reverse complement strand
GCAACCCGCTTCGAGAAAACCGCCCGCAATTACCGCGCCGTTGTCACTCTCGCGGCTATTGTCCTATGGTTGCGGTAACTGTCCACACGGCCTAGGGTCCCATCCCGATTCGACCGGGATGGAGCCTAATGCGAGACCGGCAAGGTACCCATATCCGGGTGAACTTCGGCAGCCATAAGGCCTTTGTCGCCGCGCCCGAAGCGGACCAGCACGACCTGCCCCGGCCTGAGCTCGGTGATGCCGTAACGGCGCAGCGTCTCCATATGGACGAAAATGTCTTCGGTGCCCTCGCCCCGGGTCAGAAAACCGAACCCCTTGGTGCGGTTGAACCATTTCACCAGCGCCCGCTCGAGACCGCTTTCCGGCGTCACCGACACGTGGGTGCGCTGCTCCTGCATCTCCGCCGGATGGGTCGCCGTGGTGAGATCCATCGAGAGCACACGGAATGCCTGCAATCCGCGCTCGCCTTGCTTGACGAGGCAGACGACGCGCGCGCCTTCCAGGGCGGTCTGGAAACCATCCTTTCGAAGACACGTCACGTGGAGGAGAATATCGCCGGAAGCGCCGTCATCGGGAAGAATGAAACCGTAACCCTTGGCCACGTCGAACCATTTGATGGCACCCGCAACCTCGACGAGATCGGCCGCATCGCCGCTCTCGTCCCTTCGCAAGGCGTTACCGGTTCCGTCCCGCCCCATGAAAGAGGCCTTTTCCCCCATAAGAACGCCCCCCTTTTTCCAAGAATACCGCAACTGATTCTTGACGTTAGATTAACACTGCCGCTTCCGGTGTGTGCAAGACCTGCCGTGCCTTTTTTCACGGTTCATTGCAGGAATACCGGATTCGTTGTTTGCCGACACGACCGACTATCGGGAATTGCCCTTTGGCCGGGTGGCCCCTATGTTCCGCCGCCAACGCAACATTTCGAGGAAAATCACATGCGCTACCTGCACACCATGGTTCGTGTCGCCGACATCGATGCATCGCTTGATTTCTACTGCAACAAGCTCGGCCTCAAGGAAGTGCGCCGCCATGAAAACGAACAGGGGCGCTACACGCTGATCTTCCTCGCCGCGCCTGAGGACGAGCAAAGCGGCATCGCCGACAAGGCGCCGCTGATCGAGCTCACCTACAATTGGGATCCGGAAGACTACAAGGGCGGCCGCAATTTCGGCCACCTCGCCTACGAGGTCGACGACATCTACGCCACCTGCCAGCGGCTGATGGACAAGGGCGTCACGATCAACCGGCCGCCGCGCGACGGCAACATGGCCTTCGTCAGATCGCCGGACGGCATATCGATCGAGCTTTTGCAGAAAGGCCCGGCCAAGGCCAAGGCCGAGCCCTGGGCGTCGATGGCGAACACCGGAAGCTGGTAATCATCACAAGATCGAGAGCGGGTACGACCAAGCCGGACAATTTGTGGCGTTTCTCGAGATCGCGTCTATCTGTGCGGCGATCGCGCCTGCTTCCGAAATTGGCGCATCTTGCCTCAGGAGAAAATCCATTCATGCCTACCAGCCATGTCGATGTCGTCACCGAACATGCGAGCCGCTATCTGCAGCAGCTCTGCAAGCACTGGGCGCACAAGTTTCCCGTCGAGTTCGATCCGAACCACGGCACCATCGATCTCTCAATTGGCCGCACGGTTCTGGATGCCGACCCGGCAGCGCTGCATATCGCGGTAACCGCTGACGAAGCCGGCTCGCTGGAGCGCCTGGAAACGGTCGTCGCCGACCACATCAAACGCTTCGCTTTCCGGGAAGAGCTGACGTTCGACTGGAAAAGGGCTTCGGCAGCGTAGGCGACCACGCTCAGCCGCCTCGGCCGGCCAACTCCAGCAGCATCTGCACCGTGCGCCAGTTGCGCGCGGTGCCGGGCACCTTCAGCGTGCGCGGGATGAGATTGGCAAACACCGATTTGCCGAGGCCTTCCGGTGCATGCAGGTAAAGCACGTCGCCCCTAATCTCGAACCGCTCGGGACCTGTGCATTTTTCGGCCAGCCGCGCGACCTCGTCGGCGGTCGGCGCGCGCTCCAGCGCATAGGCGTGGAGCTTCGTCGGCTCCACGGCAACTTCCGGATAGGGATTGTCCGCCACCAGCCGCTCGAACCAGCCGAGATCGCGCACCATGATGCGCGAGTGAAATCCCCATTTCTTCTCGAAGGCCGCTTCCAGCTGTTTGGTCAGCGTGGCCGCATCGCCCTTTGCCGAACGGAACACGACATTGCCGCTCTGCACATAGGTGGCGACGTCGCCAAAGCCGAGTTCCTCGAAGAACGACCGAAGTTCGGCCATCTTGACGATGCGGTTGCCGCCGACATTGATGCCGGAAAACAATGCAACGAAGATTTTCTTCTCTTCACTCATACTCGGGCGCTCATATGATGAACCCGGCGAGCGTCTCGTTGTCGGTGATGTCCTGATACTGGACGCCCTCGGCTTCGAAATTCGCGTTGAGCAGATCGAAATTGCGGCGGTCCTTGGTTTCGATGCCGATCAGCACCGAACCGAAATTGCGCGCCGATTTCTTCAGATATTCGAAGCGGGCAATGTCGTCGTCAGGCCCCAGCAATTCGAGGAAATCGCGCAGCGCGCCCGGCCGCTGCGGAAAGCGGATGATGAAGTACTTCTTCAGCCCCTCGAAGCGCAGCGCCCTTTCCTTCACATCCGGCAGCCGCTCGAAATCGAAATTGCCGCCCGAAACCACCGCGACGATGGTCTTGCCCCTGATTTCCTTCTTCGAAAAATCCTTGAGGGCGTCGATCGCCAGTGCGCCGGCTGGCTCCAGCACCACGCCTTCGACATTCAGCATCTCGATCATGGTCGCGCAGAGCCGGTTTTCCGGGATCAGCCGCACGGACTCAGTGGCAAACGCCCTGAGATGCCGCAACGGCTCGCGGCCGATCTCGGCCACCGCCGCGCCGTCGACGAAATTGTCGACCTTGGCAAGCTTGATGCGCTTGCCGGTGGCGAGGCTCTCGCTCAGGCTTGGCGCGCCGGCCGGCTCGCAGAAGACGAAGCGCGTGTCGCGGCGCTGGTCGGCGAAATAATGTGTCACACCCGCAGCCAGACCGCCGCCGCCGACCGGCAGCATGATGATGTCGGGCGTGCGGGCGCCAGGCATCTGGCCTGATATCTCGTAGGCGACGGTCGCCTGCCCCTCGATGATGTCCTTGTGGTCGAACGGCGGCACCATGTGCGCGCCGGCACTTTCGGTGAATTCGAAGGCGGCGCGGTAGCAGTCGTCAAAAAAGTCGCCGACCAGCCTGATCTCGACGAACTCGCCACCGAACAGCCGCGTCTTGTCGATCTTCTGCTGCGGCGTCGTCACCGGCATGAACACCACACCTCGTCTGCCGAAATGACGACAGACAAAGGCAAAGCCCTGCGCATGGTTGCCGGCGGAAGCGCAGACGAACAGCTCGGCATCGTTGCCGGCGTCGAGCGCCTTGCGGAAGAAATTGAAGGCGCCCCTGATCTTGTAGGAGCGCACCGGCGACAGGTCCTCGCGTTTCAGCAGCACGCGCGCGCCGGTCTTCTTCGACAGATAGTCGTTTTCCTGCAGCGGCGTCTCCGGGAAAATCTGGCGGATCGCGGCGGCAGCGGCAGCGACACGGGAGGAGAAACTGGTCATGGCAAGATCACCCCGGATCGCATGTCGTGTGTGGGCAACGCAGCATGCACTTGGTTTGCCGCGACGCGATGGTCACAAACCTAGCACACGGCGCGTGCGTTTGATCAGGGCATCGCTTCAGATAAAAGTAGCCTCCAACTCATGTTGGAATGACCAATTCTCGATGTCGGCGCCGCCCTCATCCGCCTGCCGCCGTTTTGGCTTTCGCGCAACAGTGCGATGGCCGTCGCGAGGCGCTGAGCGCATTTCGGCGGGATATGACTTACTTCTGCCGCACTTCGGCTGTCCGGGAGGGTTCGCGGAGGTTGGATTAAGCCTTTCGGCCGGAGTGGAATTCTAGAGTTGAAGAAGATTTGTATCCTTGCCCTTGCCTTGCTTGTTGCCGGTTGCGGCGGCCGGCAAACCGAGGAACTGCTCGGCAGCGCCATGGTGTCAGCGCCGGTGACGGAAATCGCCGGCAACCACAGCATCTTTATTGCCACGACGCGCAAGCGCTCCGACGATCCCAGCAAGGTTTTCGACCGTGAGCGCTCGGCCACGCTGAACTATGCCCGCGCCAACGTCACCGTGCCGGGGACCCACGAAACCGGTCGGATCGAGCGGCGTTCGCGCGGCAAGTCGAATGACCCGGCCAAATACTTCATGGCCTCCGACGTCGTCGGCTACGACACCGCGCCGAAATTCTCCAGCGCGCTCAGCACCGACATCGCCGCGCGCGGCGGTCGCGTCATGGTCTTCGTCCATGGCTACAACACCGGTTTCGACGCCGCCGTCTACCGCGTCACCCAGATCGCCCATGATTCCGGCTACCCGGGCACGCCGGTGCTGTTTTCCTGGGCGTCGGGCGCCAAGACCAGGGACTATGTCTACGACCGGGAAAGCGCCAGTGCTGCCCGTGACCAGCTGGAAGTGACGCTGAGGATGCTCGCGCAGACCGGCGCGCGACGCATCGACATCGTCGCGCACTCGCTGGGAACCTGGGTCACCATGGAAGCGCTGCGCCAGCTCGCCATCAACGGGGACCGCGATCTCGGCGGCAAGCTCGGCGACGTCGTGCTGGCCTCGCCCGACATTGATGTCGACGTGTTCAAGAGCCAGATGCGCCGCTACGGCAAGCCGAACAAACCCTTCATCCTGCTTTTGTCCGACGACGACCGGGCGCTGCGGCTCTCCGGCCTGATCGCCGGCTCGCGGCCGCGCGTCGGCGACTACAAGGACGCCGCCGACCTCGCCGACTATGGCGTGAGCGTCGTCGATCTCTCCAGCGTTAAGGGATCGGATCGCTTCAACCACACCAAATTCGCCGACAACCCCGAGCTGGTGAAGATGATCGGCCAGCGGCTGCGCGAGGATGACGGATTTGCCAGCGACCGCGAGGTGACCGACCGCATCAGCCTGCTCGGGCAGTGAGGTGCGTTCGACGCCCTGTTCGGCCGGCTTTCGTCGTGCATGTTCACGGTTGCGGCATCATCGGATCACTTTCAACTGGACCGGGCCGGCCCCTGGCTTTATCGAAATAGCGAGCGACGTCACCAGCTTGACGTCCCCCTTGCGGGAGCCTGCGTGACCGTGCGTTCGAAGATTTTTCTCGTCGTAGCGTTTGCGCTCGCCGTTACCGGTTGCGCCGGCCGGAAGACACACGACCTTCTCAACACGACGGCTGTCACGGTGCCTGCCTCCGACATCGCGGCCACGCATGAGATATTCGTCGCCACCACCCGCAAGAAAGCCACGAAAGATCCGCGGCAGGTGTTCGACGGTGACCGTTCACCGACCACCAGTTTTGCCAGTGTCGAGGTCACCGTTCCGAAGGTCCATCAGGTCGGCGCCATCGAGCGGGTCAGGGGCGCCGTTAACAGCAATCCGGCGAAGGACTTCACGGCAACCGAGGTCGAATTCTACGAAGGCGCCCCGCAATTCGCCAAGGCGGTCGGCGCCGACATCGCGATGCGCGGCGACCGCGCCCTGGTTTTCGTGCACGGCTTCAACAACGGTTTCGACGACGGCATCTTCCGGCTGACGCAGATCGCGCACGACACGAAATATCCCGGCACGCCGGTGCTGTTCTCATGGGCGTCGAGCGGCAAGACCACGGGCTATATCTACGACAAGGAAAGTGCCAACGCTGCGCGCGACGATCTCGAAGAGACGCTGCGCATGCTGGCCAAGACGAAGGCCAAGAGCATCGACATCATCGCCCATTCGATGGGCACCTGGGTGACGATGGAAGCGCTGCGCCAGCTTGCGATCACCGGCGACCGCGATCTCAGTGACAAGCTCGGCTATGTCATCCTGGCCTCGCCCGACATCGATGTCGATGTGTTCAAGAAGCAGATGATCCGCTATGGCAAGCCCGACAAGCCTTTCGCCATCCTGCTTTCGGGCGACGATCGCGCCCTCAGGTTGTCCTCCCTGATCTCCGGCGACAAGCCGCGCGTCGGCGACTACGGCGACGCGGCCGACCTCGCCAGCTACGGCGTTTCGGTGGTCGACCTGAGCAAGACCAAAGGCGGCGACCGTCTGAACCACGCCAAGTTCGCCGATAACCCGTTCCTGGTGCAGTTGCTCGGCGACCGGCTGCGCGCCCCGGCCGGCCTGGCATCAGACGAGGTCAATCCTGCGCAGCCGATCGACAATCTCGGCCAAGGCATCGGCAAGGCCGTCGGCTCCGTCGCCGAGATCGTCATCACTACGCCGTTCAGGGTGCTGACCATCGCCACCGGCGGATGAGCAATTTGGGCTCGCCCTTGGTCGTCGTCAGACGAACAAGTCGACTTTCTGAAACGTCGTCACGTCGATCAGGCCGACATCAGAAATCCTCAGTTCGGGGATGACGACCAGCGCCAGCAGCGAGTGCTGCATGTAGGCGTTGTTCAGTGAACAGCCCATCTGGCGCATCGCCTCGGTCAGCTTGTCGGCCTTGGCCGCGACGATTTCGGCGCGCTCGTCCGACATCAGCCCGGCGATCGGCATTTCGACCAGCGCCAGTTCCTTGCCCTTGGAGAACAGCACGACGCCGCCGCCAATCTCGCCCAGCCGGTTGACCGCCAATGCCATGTCCTGTTTGCTGGTGCCGACGACGATGATGTGGTGCGCATCATGCGCCACGCTGGAGGCCATGGCGCAGTCGGCCATATAGCCGAAGCCGGAAACGAAGGCATTGGTGACGCCGCCCGTGCCCAGGTGGCGCTCGACCAGCGCGATCTGGCACACGTCGTTGCGGCGGTCCATGACGACCAGTCCGTCCTCTACCGGAAGATCGGCCTCGAGCGCGCGCGTCGGCGCTTGGTTCTCGATCACGCCGATGATCCGCACCCGAACCTCGTTGGCGCCGATGGGCGCCATGATGTCGAAATCCCCTGCTTTGAGCTTCTTCCCGAGCTTGACGGTGTTCTTCGCCGTCTTTGGATAGTCATAGGCCGGAATGTCGATGTCGAGCTTGCCGCCCTTGGCCAGCCTGACGCCGCGGCCATAGACCTCATCGATGGTCATTGCAGCCAGATCGGAGACGATAAGCAGATCGGCAAGCCGCCCCGGCGCGATCGAACCAAACTCCCGCTCCAGCCTGAAATGCTGGGCGGTGTTGAGCGTCGCCATCTGGATCGCCGTCACCGGCTTCAGCCCCTTGCTGATGGCGTGCCTGACCACCCGGTCCATATGGCCTTCATGGACAAGTGTGCCGGAATGGCTGTCGTCGGTGCACAGGATGAAATTGCGCGGGTCGAGCCCGCTCTCCGTCACCGCCTTGATCTGCGAGGCGACGTCGTACCAGGCCGAGCCCAGCCTGAGCATCGCCTTCATGCCCTGGCGCACGCGGGCGATGGCGTCCTCGGCGCGCGTGCCTTCGTGGTCGTCCTCGGGTCCGCCGGCGACATAGCCGTGGAACGGCAGGCCGAGGTCGCGCGAGGCATAATGGCCGCCGACGGTCTTGCCCGCCCTCACCGTCGCGGCGATCTCGCCCGCCATCATCGGATCGTTACCCGCCACACCGGGAAAGTTCATAACCTCGCCAAGCCCGATGATGTTTTCCCACGCCATCGCCTCGGCGACATCGGCGACCGTCAGCTCGGCGCCGGCATGCTCCAGCCCCGGCGCCGAAGGCACGCAGGACGGCATCTGCACTAACACGTTGATCGGCATGGCGACGGCCTCGTCATGCATCAGCCGCACACCCGGCAAGCCGAGCACATTGGCGATCTCGTGCGGATCGATGAACATCGAGGTGGTGCCATGCGGAATGACCGCGCGGCAGAACTCCGTCACCGTCACCATGCCGCTCTCGACATGCATATGCGCGTCGCAGAGGCCCGGCACCAGATAGCGCCCGCCGGCGTCGACCACCTTGGTGCCCTGCCCTATGGCGTGGCCGGCATTCGGCCCGCAATAGGCGAAGCGGCCGCCGGCAATGGCAATGTCGGTGCCGGCGATGATCTCGCCGGAGTGAACGTTGACCCAGCGCCCGTTGCGGATGACGAGATCGGCGGGCCTCCTGCCCATCGCGACGTCGACCAGATGCGTCGCCGCCTCAGCCCAGGGTTTTGGTTTCGTTGCGGTCTTCGCCATGAAGAGACTCCTGTTTTCCCGACTGTGCCAAGCCGATGGCGTTTTGACCAGCAGGATCAGCGGATGCTCGATCGCTCCTCGGCCTTCACGGCGACCGCGATTTCGAGTCTCGTCGCGAGCTCGTGATTCCTTGCTTTGTGACGGCAT
Source organism: Mesorhizobium sp. M1322 (assembly GCF_040318085.1). NCBI lineage: Bacteria > Pseudomonadati > Pseudomonadota > Alphaproteobacteria > Hyphomicrobiales > Phyllobacteriaceae > Mesorhizobium > Mesorhizobium sp. M1322. The sequence goes on along the minus strand of NZ_JAMYLP010000054.1, from coordinate 29,277 downwards.
CTATGCTATTGATTTCGACATGGTGCTGATTTGCGCCAATGACCCGCCGCCGAGGCGGGTTTTTTTGTTTCGGCGGCGTCCACGGCAAGTGCCCAACCGGAATACGATTCCGTTTGCGGGAAATCAGATCGCCCCTCGTTGGCGGATCTTTCTGGATGCTGGGACGCCACCGTCAAGTATCCTGCCGCTGTTCCCTGTCGCGGCAGTTGAGAAGCCTCTTCGATCGGCATGTCGATCAAGGGAACGCCGACCTCGACAACCGGCAGCCCCGTGAACACATCGATGACGTCCCAGGTACCTTCAGGTGTCTTCTCGATGTCGTAGCGTTGGGTCATGGGGTGTGGGGGGAGAGGATTTAGTGGATTTTACCCGGTCATCGTTCGTTTGGGCTCCGGGGATGCGGAAACGGTTCCCGCCCGGCCTGATCAAGCGCCTCAAGCAACGAGGCAAGGGGGTTGGGCAGCCGGGGGTCGACGCCAAGACCTAGCACACCGTGTAAATACCGGCGATTGTCTTCAGACCGGATCAACTGCCGTACGGCGTTTGCAACAGACTTTCCTCGTTCTGTCTCAAATTCTGCCATGTTCGGGATTCCAGTAGCTTCAGTCCGAAACTCAGCCGCTGCGAAATGGTTCCGGCGATCTTGATCAAGTTAAAATCAGTGGATTGCCCCTTGCTGGCGAGGGTTGCCGCTGGCTCGATGACGGCAGCCATGCCGTTGATTTGGCCACTTGTGCTGATTTTGCGCCTGACGACCCGCCGCCAAGGCGGGTTTTTGGTCCAGCGTTTTGCGCTATCAATGGACATTGAGGCAAGGTTCAGATTTTAAGCCACATGTCGTTCCTTGCGGCGCAGCGACAAGGCGTGCTTCCAGTGTGAGATTTTTCGATGGCAGAAGATGGCTTGACGGCCTTTGGCTGGCGTCTGAAAAGGACTGGCCTGCGGACGTGGCGGAATTGGTAGACGCAAGGGACTTAAAATCCCTCGATCTCTGATCGTACGGGTTCGATTCCCGTCGTCCGCACCACGTTGAAATTGCTTTGTTATTTTCATTATGTCGTCGCGGAGGCTACCCTTACTAATGAGGCCTGGGTAGCCGCTAGGGTAGCCGGGACCGCAATTGGGAGGACATTTGATGCCAGCCAAGGCTAAGGGCCATCGAGGATCATGGTTCGCCACTGTCGACGGCGAAGATCTCCCGTGCGTCCACAAATATTGGGTGAAAGGTCTCCTTCACCACGACCGCTTTCAGCGGCACGGTTACGCCAACTCTCCGCAAATTTTGGAATTGGCCGAGGCAGTTCGAAAGGGGAAACGCGTGATCTTGACCGGCGATAAACCGATCGTCGATACCGCTGGAAACCTGATTGGCTTCGAACGCAAGGGCTACATCGCGATCTACGCGGTAGACGATGTCACATACAGCCCAGAGGAGGGTCTAAAGTTTCGATTGGTAGAGAGAATTCGAACCTCCAATAACTGCTGGGGTAAAAGAGATAGCCCGCCACCGTGAGGCAGCGGCTGAAACGCCGCTCCCAGCGCCATCATCTCGCATCGTGCTTCTCGCGCTCCGCCTTGAGCTTTCCTTGCGCGAGCAGCAACAGGCCATAAGCAAACGAGCCCGCCACCGAGGCAGCGGGCTCTGTGTGATGCCAAGTTGGGTTAATCAGTGACGCTCTGCCGGTGCTTCGAGAAATTCCATGAAGCTCTCAACCACCTTGTCGATCGGCATTGACCGCGCGTTGCATCCTCGAAGGATGGCGGCAGCGATTTGCAGCATGTCGGTGCGGCTTCCAACAAGCTTTGCCACCACGGCGTTTTCAACAACAACTGTGCCGCCATCATAAGTCGAGCACTGTTTGACATGCAGAGTCAGCCTGAGATTGTCCCCCATGAAGGTGAGCGGGCCGGCGCCAGTGACGAACGTGTCAGAGATGCAAAAGGGTTCGACGGTCGGGGCGGAAGTAAGCGCATTCATGCTGACACCAGCATTTCCTGCGACTTCAGATCGTCAGGCCGCATGACGGTTTCGCCGTAGGTGTCCGGGCAGGGCTCGGCGTCGTGGCTGTCCTCGTCGTCGCAGTCGTCGCATTCGCGATCATCGCACTGGACTCCATAGGCTCCAGGGCCTCGCTCTGGCCAACCTAGCGAATGCTCGTCGTCGGCTGTGTCAAATCGCAGTCCGCTTCCATGCGCGGTCTAGGAGGTCGTTCAGACGCGTTTCGAGCGATTGCCGCCATCTGCTGGCATCCACGCCTGCCGGGATGCCGTAGGGCTTCAGGGTTCCAACGGGCGCGCTCATATTCCCTGTTCCCTCTTCCAGTCCATCTGATTTTACTGACACCGGGTTCTGACAAAATCCCTGATCGTTTGGAAATCGTCGCCTCGGGCGCACATCTCTTTGACAGCGGCGATGATCGCTAGAATTTCTATCCTCAATCGGTGTGCCTCTTCCGGCGGCAGATCCAGCAGCATTGCATCGAGACTGGTTTTCGTCCGCGTAGCTGGGATCGGCGCTGCAGTCACGTCGATGATCGGAAAGGCCGCCGCGGCGGCAGCGGCGGTTGAAGCAGCCGCGAAGCCAAGCAGAAGGCGACGGCGGTTGACATCGGGCATGCCTTTGGCGGCTGCCCGAACAGTGGTGTTCGGCATGGTGGTTGCTCCTAGAGCTAGTTGTTGATACAATTAGAACATAACATCATTGTTCTAATTAGGTCAACACCGCATGGCATCACCCGATCAGCTTCGAGCTGCGCGAGCGCTTCTTGGGCTCTCTCAGCCGGAAGTCGCGGCCGCAGCGAATGTATCGTCGATGACCGTCAAACGTGCCGAAGGTTCGGGGAAGCCCGCCGCCTCTGCCCATGCGATGACAGCGATTGCCCGCGCCCTTGAATCCGCAGGCGTCGAGTTCATCCCGGAGAACGGCGGCGGCGCTGGCGTGAGGCTGCGGAAACGATAAGTTGCGAGTGGCGCGCCGATTTCAAAGTTCCAAAGCGGAACCTTGAACCGCTAGCTGGACCGAACGTCAGAATGACCTAGGCGGCACGTACAGGCAGATCGTAATGTCAGCGTTGCGAGATGGGAATTCACGATGCCGGCCTGCCGTTACTTTTTGGGCATGGCACCAATGAAATCGCATGTCGTGCGACTGACGCACCCTGCCGTCCGCGTAATGCAGCAATTCGCCTGACGGCACCTTGAAGCCCTTGCTTGTTTCGCGAACGGCACCGTCTGCCATCGGCTCGCAATGCTCGTCATGGCAGCACTGTTTTTCGTACCAGTCATCATGTGCCGATGCCAAAGGAGTTCCGAAAGCGCAGGCTACGGCGATGCTAGCGCCAAACCCGAATGCGCCGCCGCACCCCCTCAATGGCCAGATCATGAATTACATTAGGCTTGTCTGATATGATGGCGCAAGCGCAGACTGCGCAGCCGGGAGCGGCGCGTAGGGCCGCCAGCGCGCGTTTCGGTAGGCCGCTGTCCTACGCCGCCTTTCGCCATCGCCTTGGGCCCTGTCCTTCGTGGTCAGGACTGTGCGCCAATACGGCTTGTCGAACACACTGGGACGTCGCAGGTTGTGGGCGGCTGAGCCCCGCCGGTCAGGCCCGGCGCCCTGCTTGGCCTACCCCGCTCGCGAGTGCCCGGCTGCGCTTGGTTCAGCGCCGCTGCTCCGGCTACAAATGGCGCTTGCCTAGACGTGACTCGCGGACCTAATCTGACCGGTTTTGGCGAGCCCACCCCGGCACGGGCCGGAATGGGTAACCCGCCTAGACGGGAGGCTACCATGAAAGTTACATCGCTACTTGCAATCGGCTGGATCGTGTACTGCGGAATCGCCTCCTTTGCTTCGGCAGAGGATGCGCACACTGTGATCACTCCCAACGAAGTTAAGTGGGGCCCGGGCCCCAAAGCGCTCCCTGCCGGAGCAGAGGCGGCAGTCTTGTTCGGCGATCCGACCAAGGAAGGTCCGTTTGCCCTTCGGCTCAAATTGCCGGCTGGGTATGCGATCCCGCCGCACACGCATCCAGGGCTTGAGGTTGACACAGTAATATCGGGGACCGTTAATCTTGGCATGGGCGAGACCGCCGATCGGAGCGCCGCCAAAGCAATTCCTGCGGGCAGCTACTTCGCTTTGCCGCAAGGCATGGCACATTTTGCTTACTTCGACGAGGAGACGGTGCTCCAACTCACGACCAATGGCCCATGGGGCATCAAGTACATCAATCCAGCGGACGATCCTCGAAATACCCAATAACTACGAAAATCGGCCTGCCCCGCCGCGCTCGGCGGTGGGGTAAACGCTACCCCAAAAGTCGGTTTCCAGTCGCGATTGCGCGCCCGCTGCTGGCCTTCGTAGTCAGGAATGCATGTTGAAGAAGCATGGCGTTGGACCGGCTGATGATCAGTCTTCGAAGCAACGGCCGAAAGCCATGACGGGTTTGAGATGGATGGACTGTTTAACGGTTCTCAGCAACCTTCCGTCTTCAGGGATCGCACCATTCGCACCACAATCGGATCGTACGGGATTTTTTCATCGCTGCTGTAATTTATGACAAAGAGCGCGGCACGGTCGTTGCAGACCGCAATGGCGCGGACATATCGGATCTGTTCGTTCTTGATACCCGAGTAGCTGGCCCATCTCGGCGTGACGCGCCTATAGGTCAGTTTCCAGCCCTCCTTTTCATCCTCGACCATGCGGTGCTCGATCTCGGCGCGAAAACTGTGCTCGCCGAGCCTTGCGCCCCACACGGTAAGAAGGGCATCGTTTTCGCCCCGAAATTCCGCGCCCTGATCCGAATGCTGCGTCAGGACAAAGCCAGGGGGAACATCGAATATGAAGCCAAACTGCCTGACGCCGAAAAGCTGCCACGCTTGCGCTTGGAGATGCGTGCAGCAAAATAAAATCGAAACGAGGCTCAACAGAAAACGTGCCATTGGCATTAAATTAGCGTTACGTCATATACTGTCCAGACCGGACAAGATTGGCGACAAAGAAAAAGTAGCAGACGACTTGCCGCTGATTCAGCCTCGTGCGCGAAAGAAGCTGACGGCTTGTCCACCACGCGGGGGGAGGTCGAGCATCGCGCTATGGAAGATACCAACTAGCGAGGGCGTACGCTGCCAAGCCCAACATTGAGAGCACATACAGAACCAGGAGCAAAGGAACCACGGTCGGTTGGCTGTCGAGGGCGGCGTCAGCTTTTTCCAGTTCCTCAAACAGATTGCGATCCCGCCTCGCCTTCGTGACCACCAAATCGTCCGGCCCAATTTTACCGTCGGTCTCTCTCGAAAACCTTTTCGCAATATCGGCTCGGATCACCGGATCCTTTGGCAGGCTGCTCGGAAAGCATTCAGGAGGATTGTCACATCGTTCTTGTCCATGGCGCCAACAATGTTTCTGCCTCACTTATGTTCCACGTTTCTAATGCAAGATGGTGAAAGCAGGGCCGATCGGGTTGTTGCGTCCCGATCTGCAGCGGGCAGCGGGGACATGCCCACTGGTCACAGACAATTTCTAGAAATTGCTAGAGTTCCACCATGACTTAAGGGCGTAAACTCATAAATCGAGCGGCAGCTTCCGACCCTTTGCGGAAACTGGGGGTGCGAGCAGGAGACCGAACTCACATCTCAAAAAGGGAAACCGCTCCCATCAATACCATAGCCGCTGCCGCAGCAAACCAATAAGACGGTCGGAATATCCTGCGGTCTGCTCTCCCTACAAACTCTCTTACGAGCATAACCGATCCGATCAAGCACAATATAATTGCCGCAAGGGCCGAGAGAGTAAACAGATACATACCGGTCTCCACCAAGGTCAGGTACCCAAGTACATGGTGCTGATCTGTCGATGGTTCCAGTCGTGGTCACGGAACGCACTTATCCAATGGCGATGGACAGTACGGTGAGGTGGTTTTGTTCTGAGGCCGAGGCGGCGGCCGCAGGGTGGCGGTGAGCGAGGCGATGAAGCGCGTTTGCTTGGCAACCACTGTCATCCTGGCTTTCGGCATCTCGAGCAGTTGGTCGGCCGACGACCTATCGCCGAAGAAGTCCGTCCGGTTATTCGGCAAGGAACCTCTGTCGTCGTAACATATGTTATACGGGCTATGGCAAGCTCCCTCGGCTCCCGCCACCCTCGTTTCGCATTGTGCTTCTCGCGCTCTGCCTTGAGCGCGACGTCGATCAGACGCGACGATCTCGTCCGGTGGCGAGTTCCCCGGCACAGTCAGATCGCTCCGTCCCGGCGATGCGCCGCGTGCTGTCGGAACAAATGGGATCGACGCCGGTTAACAATCGAAGGGACTGCGAACGAAGCGGTATGATGATGATGATTGATATTTTTAGCTTCGAACTGGCCAATGCCAGGCTGCGCGTAAAACGGGCCGAGCGCTCACTTAGGCGTGCGAAGTTGGCGGACGATGGCTGCGTCGCCGTCAATATCGCGTTGTGCGACCGCATACGGTCCGAGAAAAAACGCGTCATTGAGGCCAGGGAACGCATGACGAAGATCGATCGGAAGGATTGACCCATGATGCTCGCGACCCTCCACCTTGAAGATGCGAGTCACGGCGAGATATACCGGGCCGCAAGGCTCGTGCTGCTGAGGCAGCAAATTTTGAAACACATCAAGCGCACGGACGCGTCGGCTCAAAAGGTCGAACAGGCGCTGGCTAGGTTGGCCGAAGCAAACACGATCGGAGACCAACGCGCGGATCAGTAGGGCCGCGCTCATGCGACACCCGTTTCGCGCGACATCAAGGAACGATATCGCCCGCCATGTGTTACAAACTCATGGACACCATGGAACCCCACGGCCGCGGGACGGCGGCCGAGACTGCCGAGCAACGCATCAAACGGGCCGAGCTCGCGCTCGCACGTACAGAAGAAATGATCGCCGAGAATAACGCGCTGTGCAGCAGGATACGAACGCAACGGCGTCTGGTCGAGGCCAAGGATCGGCTGATGAAGATCGATCCCAACAGCCCAGCCAGCAATATGTGAGTCTTTTGCCTCACCTGAAATCGCCTCGGCTGCATTTCCGCACCAAGCCCTGTACCGTCGGTTTCCGCACTATGGATTTCATGTTTGTGGTGCGGTTTCAGCACTGAAATCCGGCGTTTTCCGCCACCGGACTTTTGTTTTTGGATGCGGCTCTGCAGCGCGAGCGGCCAGTTCTGTCGCCTCGATCGTCTCTATCTTGCGCCAGTCCTCGGTTGGCTCAGTGCCCTCTTGGATCCCCAAGGGTTGACACCTAGAAAGAGACTTAAAAACCCCTCGATCTCTGATCGTACGGGTTCGATTCCCGTCGTCGGCACCAGCACATCGACGGCGCTCCTCGGCGGCATCCGGGTTCCGGCATGGATCAAGCCCGGATCGGGTTCAGCTTCAGATGCTGGATCAGGATGATTGTCTTGGCGTCGACAATACTGCCATCGTAGATGCCGGCCAAAGCCTCATCGAGCGGCATTTCCAGAACCTCGATGTCCTCGCCTTCTTCCGGCGCGCCGCCGCCGTCGGATATGCGGTCGCTCGGCGAATAACGCGCGACGAAGAACCAGAGCCGCTCGGTCACGCTGCCAGGGCTCATGTAGGGGGAAAACAGCCGTTCGACGTCCTTCAGGCGGTAGCCGAGTTCCTCTTCCGCCTCCTTGCGGATGCAGGTTTCGGGATCGTGTTCATCGAGCAGGCCGGCGCAGGCCTCGATCAGCGGCTCGCGGTAGCCGGTGACGTAGGCCGCGTAGCGGAACTGCCGCACGAGCAGAACCGTCGAGCGCTCGGGGTCGTAAGGCAGGATGACCGCCCCGTCGCCGCGATCGTAGGTCTGGCGGATCTGCGTCTCCCATTGCCCGTCGCGCCGGCGATAATCGAGGACGGTCTTTTTCAGGACTGCCCAGTCATCGGAAAGGACTTCTTCCGAACGGATACGAATGCGATCTTCCATGGTGAACTCCGTGCTGCCGGCGGTGAACTCCGTGCTGCCGGCGCGAGCCGTAACCGCGAACCGGTATTTGCGCAATCCCGACAGCAACTGGTCCAGAGGCGCGCTTCACCGCCTCGTGTATGGCGCAGGCGCAATCCATTGCCTAAATAGCGACAGCCCCTCCCCGGAGTTTTCTGATGACCACATCCCTCTTCCATCCGATCACGCTTGACGGCCTCACCTTTCCCAACCGCATTGCGGTGGCGCCTATGTGCCAGTATTCCGCCGATGACGGTTCCGCCAGCGACTGGCACCTGTACCACTGGATGAACCTGGCGATGTCCGGCGCCGGCATGGTCACCGTCGAGATGACCGACGTCGAGCGGCGCGGCCGCATCTCGGATGGCTGCCTCGGCCTTTATTCCGACGACAACGAGGCGGCCGCCCGGCGCGCGCTGGATGCCGCCAAGCGCGTCGCCGCTCCTGGCACCAAGTTCGGCACGCAGCTTGCCCATGCCGGCCGCAAGGCCTCCAACCAGAAACCTTGGGAAGGCGGCGGGCCGCTCGGTGCCGATCAGGATCCGTGGCCGATCGTGTCCGCCTCGGCAATCGCCTACGACACGGGCTGGCAGGTGCCGCGGGCGTTGGAGGACGAGGAGATCCTGCAAATCATCGAGCGCTTCGTCGAGGCGGCAAGGCGGGCCGAGCGCGCCGGCTTCGATTTCATCGAATTGCACGCAGCACACGGCTATCTGATCTTCCAATTCCTGTCGCCGCTTTCCAACCAGCGCACCGACCGCTGGGGCGGCTCGCTGGAGAACCGCATGCGTTTTGTCGTCGAGATCGCCAAGTCGGTGAGGAAGGCAGTGCCCAAGCTGATGCTTGGAGCGCGCCTGTCGGTCGAGGAATGGGTCGATGGCGGCTTCGATGTCGAGGACGCGATCGAAGTGGCCAAGGCGCTGAAGGCAGCTGATGTCGCCTATCTCTGCTGCTCGAGCGGCGGCAATTCGCCCCTGCAGAAGCTGCCGACAGGTCGGGGCTACCAGGTGCATCTAGCGGAAGCGGTCCGCAACGGCGCCGGCATCCCGACGCGGGCCGTCGGCCTGATCGACGACCCGAAGCAGGCCGAGGCGATCGTCGCCGAGGGCCGTGCCGACATGGTGGCTCTGGCCCGCGCCTTCCTCGCCGATCCGCGCTGGGCGTGGCGCGCCGCAGCCACCTTCGGCGAGACGATCCACCCGGCGCCGCAGCTTGCCCGCTCGGTGACGACGATGCAGCACTGGATGAAGGCGGCGGGCTGACCGCCCGTTTCCATGGCTGCGACCCCAATAGCCGCAGCCTTTACGCGGAGGGCGTGCAACCAAATCGGCCGCCCCGCGTTGGCGGCGATGATGGACAACAAGCCTTTCGAAAAGCCAGTCGTGGTCGAACTCGGGCATGTCGGCAAATACCGTGAGATCCGCAGCACCCAGGAAGCGGCGGAGTGCCTGATGACCGTCTGGCCGCTCAATCGTGGTCCTCGGCATCGCGATGCTCTCGACACTTGCCTAAAAGTGCTGGAAGGTTATCGTTCGACAGCGGATGCGCGCCGGGCATTGGTCGAAGCCGCAAAGGAATCGGACGTGCTGGTTCCCGACGAGAGATTGCCCCAAGGCAAACTGCCCCAAGGCAAACTGCATTGAGCAGACTAAGCTTTTTCCACCGGAGGATTTCATGGCGAAGCTGACCTACAAGATCGTCGAGCATGACGGGGGTTGGGCCTATAAGGTCGGCGAGACATTTTCGGAGACGTTCCCTACTCACGAGGACGCGCTGCGCGCCGCCGAGATAGCTTCGGCCGAACAGCAGGTCGCCGGCACCACGGACGGCATCCAGTACGAGGACGCCGACGGTAAATGGCACGACGAGCTCGCCGACGGCCGGGACCGGCCGCAAACCGAAGTTTCCGACTAGGCAGGCGTCGTTGCTGATGGCTTTTCGCATCTCTGGTTTTAAGAGCTGGGGCTTGACAAAGCATCCCCCTGCTATGATCCCGGACATGGCGACTTTCAGTCCGTGCCGGGGACGCCCACAATCACGAGCAACAAAGAAGAGTGCTTGCGGCGCAGCCGCTTTACAGGCAGGCTTGGTAGCGCTACCGTTTCATCATCGCGCGTGACCAGGGAGGAGCTTGGGAGCTACCGCGGCCAGTTAAGAAGCGGTTGCCTTCGAAGACGTCGCAGGAAGCATTCGGGAGGAAATCGATGGCGTCTGTCGCGATTGGCGATGTCTACAAATCATTCGGAACCGTCGAAATTCTCCACGGTGTCAGCGTCGATATAGACGACGGCGAATTCGTTACGCTGGTCGGGCCGTCGGGCTGCGGAAAATCGACCCTTCTCAGGATGATCGCCGGCCTGGAAAAGATTTCGCGCGGCCAGATCGCGATTGGCGACCGTGTCGTCAACAATGTTGCGCCAAAAGAACGCGACGTCGCCATGGTCTTCCAGAACTATGCGCTCTACCCGCACATGACCGTCGCCGAGAACATGGCGTTCTCGCTCATGCTCAAGGGTGTTTCGAAAGCCGAAAGCGCTGCCAGCGTTAAGCGCGCCGCCGAAATCCTGGGGCTGGTGCCATTGCTGGAGCGCTATCCCAGGCAGCTTTCCGGCGGCCAGCGCCAGCGCGTCGCCATGGGCCGGGCGATCGTGCGCGATCCGGCGGTCTTCCTGTTCGACGAGCCGCTGTCCAACCTCGACGCCAAGCTCAGGGTGCAGATGCGCGCCGAGATCAAGGAACTGCACCAGCGGCTGAAGACCACGACGGTCTATGTCACCCACGACCAGATCGAGGCGATGACCATGGCCGACAAGATCGTCGTCATGCATGACGGCCTCGTCGAGCAGATCGGGCCGCCGCTCGAACTCTACGACCGGCCGAACAATCTCTTCGTCGCCAGCTTTATCGGCTCGCCCGCCATGAACATGCTGAGGGGCGAAATCGCAACCGATAGCGGCTCACCGTCCTTTCGAGGCTCCGGGGGGATTTCAATCCCATTGGCTGAAGCACCTACCATCGGCAATGGCGATCCGGTGGTGCTGGGAATACGGCCAGAGCATCTGCAGCTGTCCGGCGGCCAAGGTATTCCGGTCACCGTCGCGGTGGTCGAGCCGACCGGATCGGAAGTGCAGCTCATCGGCCGGACGGCCGGCGGCGAAGAGATCGTCGCCAATTTCCGCGAGCGCCATTCCTTCACGCCGGGCGAGACCGTCCGGCTCACGGCCGAGCCGGGCCTCATCCATCTCTTTCATGGCGAAACCGGGCAGCGCTTCGAAATGCGCGCCCGGCAGTAAGAACACCGCGTGGAAATAAACAGGAGGAGACGAGCATGAAATTCACCAGACGTGACGTGATCCGCACGACCGCCGGCGTGGCGGCGGGAGCCTTGGGGAGCCGTTTCGTCGGCTCTTCCGCCTTTGCCCAGGAGGGGTTGACCTATAAGCCCGAGGACGGCGCGAAGCTGCGGATGCTGCGCTGGTCGCCATTCGTGCAGGGCGATGAGGATCAATGGCTGGCCAATACCAAGCGGTTCACCGAGGCGACAGGCGTCGAGGTCCGTGTCGACAAGGAAAGCTGGGAGGACATTCGCCCCAAGGCGGCGGTCGCCGCCAATGTCGGCTCCGGTCCAGATCTCATGTTGGTCTGGTTCGACGACCCGCATCAATATCCAGACAAGCTGCATGACGTGTCGGAACTGGGTGAGTATCTCGGCACGAAATACGGCGGCTGGCACGACGGACCAAAGCAGTATGCGACGCGCGAGGGAAAATTCCTCGGCCTGCCGCTGGCCACCATTGGCAATGCCATTGTCTATCGGGAAAGCTGGGTGAAGGAGGCTGGCTTCTCGGAATTTCCGAAGGACACGGCGGGCTTCCTTGAGCTTTGTAAGGCCTTACAGGCGAAGGGCCATCCGGCCGGTTTCACACACGGCCATGGCGTCGGCGACGGCAACAACTATGCTCACTGGCTGCTTTGGAGCCATGGCGGCCAGATGGTCGACGAGAGCGGAAAGGTGACGATCAACAGCCCCGAGACGCTCAAGGCGATCGAATACGCGCAGGAACTTTACAAGACCTTCATCCCCGGCACCGAAAGCTGGCTCGACGTGAACAACAACCGCGCCTTCCTGGCCGGCGAACTGGGCGTCATCGCAAACGGCATTTCCGTGTATAACACGGCCAAGACCAACAAGGACAATGATCCGAAACTGGCTGAAATCGCCAAGGACATGCGCACGACCAGCCTGCCGATCGGTCCCGTCGGGAAATCGGTCGAGCTGTTCCAGGTGACCACGGCCGTGATCTTCGACTACACGCCTTACCCCAACGCAGCCAAGGCCTATCTGCAGTTCATGTTCGAGGAACAGCAAATGGCGGAGTGGATCACCTCCTCGGCCGGCTACTGCTGCCAGACACTCAAAGCCTTCGACAACAATCCGGTGTGGACGGCCGACCCGAACAATGCCGCCTATGCCAAGGCCTCGGCGACGCTGCGTCCCAACGGCTATGCCGGGCCGCTCGGCTATGCCTCGGCGGCGACCATGGCCGATTATGTCCTGGTCGATATGTTTGCCAAGGCCGTGACGGGCCAGGCCACGCCGCAGGAGGCGATGGAAGAGGCGGAGAAACGCGCCAACCGGTACTATCGCGTTTGATCACAGCCGAGCCGGGCAGCCGCGACCGCGCTGCCCGGTCTGGTTCCTGAAATCGTGTGGCGGCCACTCAGGCCACCATGCCAGCAGACATTATGAGGAGCCGTCCTATGGCCGTGTCGTCCGCTGCCGTTCAGCCGCGTCCGTCGATCCTGTCGCGGAGCCTGTCGCTCCTGGCCGACAGCCGGAACGCGCTTGGCTTCGGCTTCATGCTGCCGGCGGCAGCGCTGCTGCTGGTCTTCCTCACCTATCCGTTGGGGCTCGGCATCTGGCTCGGCTTCACCGATGCCCGCATCGGCCGCCCAGGTATCTTCATAGGCATCGAAAACTACCAATATCTGTCGGATGACGCCGTCTTCTGGCTCTCCGTATTCAACACCTTGCTCTACACGATAAGTGCCTCGATCCTGAAGTTCGCGCTCGGCCTCTGGCTGGCGCTTATCCTCAATCAGAACCTTCCCTTCAAATCGTTCTTCCGCGCGATCGTCCTGCTACCGTGGGTGGTGCCGACGGTGCTGTCGGCCATCGCCTTCTGGTGGATATACGACTCGCAGTTCTCCATCCTGTCCTGGGCGCTTATGGAAATGGGCCTGATCGACCATCGCATCAATTTCCTCGGCGATCCGGAGAACGCGCGCGCTTCGGTGATCGCGGCCAATGTCTGGCGCGGCATTCCGTTCGTCGCCATCACGCTGCTAGCCGGCTTGCAGACGATTCCGCAGTCGCTTTACGAGGCCGCCACGCTCGACGGCGCCAGCCGCTGGCAATTGTTCCGTTTTGTGACGCTGCCGCTACTGACGCCGATCATCGCCATCACCATGACGTTTTCGGTGCTGTTCACCTTCACCGATTTCCAGCTGATCTATGTGCTGACCCGCGGCGGACCGGTCAATGCCACCCATTTGATGGCGACATTGTCGTTTCAGCGCGGCATTTCGGGAGGTCAGCTTGGCGAGGGCGCCGCCATCGCGGTCGCCATGATCCCGTTCCTGCTTGCGGCGATCCTGTTCAGCTATTTCGGCCTGCAACGCCGCAAATGGCAGCAGGGCGGCGGAGACTGACATGGCTGTGATCAAGAGGGCCACGACCAAAAAAACGAAACGTCCGGAACTCGACGAAGGCGGCATGGGCTACCTTCAGAGGCTGCCGCGGCGCGTGGTGACGGTCTATCTGCCGTTGCTGGTGTTCGTCATCGTGCTGTTGTTCCCGTTCTACTGGATGACGATCACGGCGATTAAGCCCAATCACGAGATGACCGACTACGCCAATTTCAATCCGTTCTGGGTCGTGCAGCCGACATTCGAGCACATCCGCTATCTCTTGTTCGACACGTCCTATCCGGGCTGGCTGCTCAACACGATCATCATCTCGACCGCCGCCACGTTCCTGTCGCTGCTGGCTGCGGTGTTCGCGGCCTATGCGATCGAACGGCTGAGGTTTTCGGGGGCGCGGCAGGTCGGGCTCGCGATCTTCCTCGCCTATCTCGTGCCGCCGTCGATCCTGTTCATCCCGCTGTCGGTGATGGTGTTCAACCTTGGGCTTTACGACACGCCCTTCGCGCTCATTCTTACTTACCCGACCTTCCTGATCCCGTTCTGCACCTGGCTGCTGATGGGTTACTTCCGCTCCATCCCGTTCGAACTGGAAGAATGCGCGCTCATCGACGGGGCGAGCCGGTGGCAGATCCTCACCAAGATCGTGCTGCCGCTGTCGGTGCCCGGCCTGATTTCCGCCGGCATATTCGCATTCACCCTGTCATGGAACGAATTCATCTATGCGCTGACGTTCATCCAGTCGTCCGAAAACAAGACTGTACCGGTCGGGGTGCTTACGGAGCTTGTCCGTTCCGACGTCTATGAGTGGGGAGCGCTGATGGCCGGAGCCCTGATCGGCTCGCTGCCGGTGGTCGTGCTTTATTCCTTCTTCGTCGAGCACTACGTTTCCTCGATGACCGGTGCGGTGAAGGAATAGCGCCCTGCCGCAGTCGGCGCTCGACCGGCCAATTGTCGAAGTCGGCGCCGCCCCTCATCCGCCTGCCGGCACCTTCTCCCCGTATAGTGACGGGAGAAGGGGCTGGCCGCAACCTCGGCACCCCCTTCTGCAACGCTGGAGATTGGCGAAATCCTTTGCGAAGGCATCTTTCTCCCCGTCACTATACGGGGAGAAATGCCCGGCAGGGCAATGAGGGGCGGCGCCGACCTGATGCGATTGCTCTGCTGCAGCAGCGTTATCAATACGGGCATTGCCGCCAACCATCCGCCGCGTTATCTCAACTGACCTTTTGCCGGAGCCTTCCATGTCCGAAATCGTCACCACCGCCATGCTCGTCATCGGCGACGAGATTCTGTCCGGCCGCACCAAGGACAGGAATATCGGCCACCTCGCCGACATCATGACGGCGATCGGCATCGACCTGAAGGAGGTGCGCATCGTTGCCGACGAGGAAGACGAGATCGTCGCCGCAGTGAATGCCCTGCGCACCCGCTACACCTATGTCTTCACGACCGGCGGCATCGGCCCCACACATGACGACATCACCGCGGATGCGATTGCCAAGGCCTTCGGCGTGCCCTGCGAATACGACGCCAAGGCCTATGCCATGCTGGAAGCGAGCTACGCCGCGCGCGGCATCGAATATACCGGGGCGCGCAAGCGCATGGCGCGGATGCCGCGCGGTGCCGACCATATCGACAATCCTGTGTCCATCGCGCCCGGCTTCCGCATCGGCAACGTCCATGTCATGGCCGGCGTGCCGGCGATTTTTCAGGCCATGCTCGACAATGTGGTGCCGACGCTGAAGGCCGGCACCAAAATGCTGTCGGCCACGGTGCACTGTCCGTTCGGCGAAGGCCTGGTCGGCGGACCGTTGGGCGAGATCCAGAAGGCGCATCCGGCTACGATCATCGGGTCCTACCCAAAATATGGCGACGGCAAGTTCTGGACGGAGTTGGTTGTCCGTGCCCGCAACCAGGAAGCGCTGGACGCCGCCCGCGCCGATGTCGAAGCGATGGTCGCAGGCCTTGCCAGCGCGGCGACCTGATCCAGGCCGGAACCAAGCATGGTGCTGTAACGTTTCATGCGAGTTTCGATCGCGTAAATTGAGGGGTTACCATGCGATTCAAGACCATCGTCGCCATACTGCAGAACGAACAGGACGCGGAGCGCGTGCTCGAATGCGCCATTCCGCTTGCCGACAGGTTCCAGAGCCATCTCATCGGCATTCATGCCGAAGCGCTTCCCGTCCCCTACACCTCGGCCACCGGCTTTCCCGACACCGAGTTCCTGCAGGTTTCGGCCGACATGAACAAGGAGCGCGCCGAAAAATTGCGGACGGTTTTCCTCAGGCATATCGAGGATTCCGGCCTGTCCTTCGAGTGGCGCAGCCTCGAGAGCTTTTCCGGAGACAGCGCGCTGACCGGCATCCCAACCGTTCGCACCGCGGACTTGATCATCGCAGCGCAGCGCGAATCTGGCGGCGATCCGAGCGCCGATGTCGACACGCTGGTCTACGACGCCGGCCGGCCGGTGCTGGTCGTGCCGCACTCAGGCCCGCTCATCACCAGCTTCAAGCACGTGCTGCTCGCCTGGAACGGCAGCAAGGAAGCCGCGCGCGCCGCCTTTGATGCCCTGCCCTTCATCATAGAGGCCGAGAAGACTGATATTGTCGTCATTGACCCGCCGGATACGCTCGACGAGGCTCCGGAGGCGGCCGGCGCCGAAATCGCCGCCGCCCTGTCCAGGCATGGCGCCACCGTCAGCGTCTCGGTGCTGCAATCGGGCGGCCACTCGGTCGACGAGGTGATCCAGACCAGGGTCGCCGAAACCGGCGCCGACCTGCTCGTGCTCGGCGCCTACAGCCATTCCTGGCTGCGCCAGCTGCTGTTCGGCGGGGTCACCCGCACGGTGCTGCGCACCCTGCCCGTGGCAGCTTTCCTGTCACGGTAAGTCCACAAGGACTAAGTCCACAGGGATCGCCTGCCGCCGCCCTTGCCAAGGCCAAGGCTTTCCAGTTAATTCCGCGCGCATTCCTTCAAGTGTCTGCGCGCGTTTTTCGCGCGCTGCGGAGTGCGCACAAAAATGTCCCTTCCCGAAAAGGCCTTTCCTGTTTCCTGGGATCAGTTCCACCGCGACGCGCGTGCGCTCGCCTGGCGGCTTGCCGGCGCCAACAAAGGCCAATGGAAAGCGATCGTCTGCATCACGCGCGGCGGCCTGGTTCCGGCCGCCATCATCTCGCGTGAACTCGGCATCCGGGTCATCGAGACGGTTTGCGTCGCCTCCTATCACGACTACACCAGCCAAGGGCAGCTGCAGGTGCTGAAGGAGGTCACGCCGGCACTGCTTGCCGATGACGGCGCCGGCGTGCTGATCATCGACGACCTTACCGACACCGGCAAGACCGCGGGCATCGTGCGCGCCATGATGCCCAGGGCGCATTTCGCCACCGTCTACGCCAAGCCGAAAGGCAGGCCGCTGGTCGACACTTTCGTCACCGAGGTCAGCCAGGACACCTGGATCTATTTTCCGTGGGATATGGGCTTCACCTACCAGAAGCCGATCGCCGACGACCACGCC
Source organism: Mesorhizobium sp. M1322 (assembly GCF_040318085.1). Lineage (NCBI taxonomy): Bacteria > Pseudomonadati > Pseudomonadota > Alphaproteobacteria > Hyphomicrobiales > Phyllobacteriaceae > Mesorhizobium > Mesorhizobium sp. M1322. Next base: position 12,097 of record NZ_JAMYLP010000054.1, on the reverse strand, counting down.
GGCTGATTCGCGGTAATCGCTTTTTCTCCCGGAACATGCCGGCGAGCATTGCTTGCCGGCGAGCACTTCTTGAAAGAGTGCCGCGGCGCACGATATTTCCTGAATCGACGCCTCTTGGCGTGGTTAACCAGTGCGTATGAGGTTTTTTACTTTTATTGCCCATGATTAGCCGTAAGATTCACGAGACGGCAGATGATTCTGGAGGCTGGGGCAAGCTTCTCCGATGTTGACGACGCCAGCAACGAACAACCATTTGGCCGAAAGGGTCCAGCGGCTCTTCGGCACAGCGCCGTGCCGCCTGCAGGTTGCAGCATTGCCCTGGCGCGATACCAAGCATGGCATCGAGATCATGCTTATCACCAGCCGCGACACCGGCCGCTGGGTGCTTCCCAAGGGCTGGCCTGAGGCCAAGGAACTGCTTTGCGAAGCGGCGGCGCGCGAGGCCGGCGAGGAAGCCGGACTGCGCGGGACGATCTCCCACCACGAAGCCGGCCGCTACTTCTATGCCAAGGTATTGGCTTCCGGCGAGGAAGTGCCTTGCGAAGTCCTGGTGTTTCCACTGCAGGTCGACAAGATCGCCGACCGGTGGAAGGAAAAGCGGTCGCGCACCCGCAAATGGGTCAGCCCCGCCGAGGCGGTGCGCATGGTCAACGAGCCGGACCTTTGCCAGATCATCGCCTATTTCTGTGCCGACCCGCACCAGTTCTCCTGAGCAAGACTAGGCTCACCGGCCAAACCCGCGCACCTGCTGCGCATCACCCGACGATGTTCTTTGGCGAACAGAATCGATTGGCCACTCCAGCTTTGGGATGCGTTGTCGCGGCCGATTGCCTACGCGTAGACAAATCGAAATCCCCTAGGCCACTTCTATCCCCGTTATCCACATATGTGACACACAAGATGTTGGGGTCACAAAAGCGGCACAAACGAATCCTTGACGGCGCAAAACGAGTCGCCTTTTATAGGCCATGCGCTCCTGTTGAGAGTGCGACCGGAAAGTTCTGAGCCCGGTCTTTTTCCCGGATTATGTGCGTTTTGGCCGCATTTCCGCCTGTTTACGAGGCCGGCGGAAGCGTTGGGGTTGTGGGGTCTTTGGGATGAAAGGGAAAAATGTCGGACTGGAATAAATTGTCTGTTAATACTATATTTAGTGTTTGCAGGTAGGTTCGACGCTAGATAGTGTGAGCTTCCCTCGATTGAGGGACTCGAAAAAACTTCAGATTTGAGGGACCCGCAGGGGTTCGCCAACGCGTTGGACAGGTGCTTCGCAAGGAGTTTGACCAGCAGGGCGGCGGAGGCTGTGGAAAAGGGGCCGGCCGTTTTTAAGGCCGGCAGGCGGCGGACATGCGCGTTTCGCCAAGGGGGCAGAAATCCCCTGGGAAAAGCGCTATATATAGACAAGCAAGGGATAGGGCCAATGCGCATCGAGCGTCGTTTCACCAAGCAGGGGCTGGCAGGGCAAGAAGGGGCGGCTTATGCGGAGATCGAATTCCGCAAGGCACTTTCGGAGATCAAGAATCCGGATGGCTCGGTGGTGTTCCGCTTGGACAATATCGACGTACCGGCGCAGTTCAGCCAGGTTGCTGCCGACATCCTAGCGCAGAAATATTTCCGCAAGGCCGGCGTGCCGGCACGGCTGAAGAAGGTCGAGGAGAATGACGTCCCCTCCTTCCTGTGGCGCTCCGTTGCCGACGAGGCCGAACTGGCAAAACTGCCCGAGGCCGAGCGCTACGGCTCCGAGATCGACGCCCGCCAGGTCTTCGACCGCCTCGCCGGCACCTGGACCTATTGGGGCTGGAAGGGCGGCTACTTCAAATCGGAGGAAGATGCGCGCGCCTTCCGCGACGAGCTCGCCTATATGCTGGCCACACAGCGCGTCGCGCCGAACTCGCCGCAATGGTTCAACACCGGCCTGCATTGGGCCTATGGCATCGACGGCCCGAGCCAGGGCCACTTCTATGTCGACCCGTTCACCGGCAAGCTGACCAAGTCGAAATCTTCCTATGAGCATCCGCAGCCGCATGCCTGCTTCATCCAGGGCGTGCAGGACGATCTCGTCAACGAAGGCGGCATCATGGACCTGTGGGTGCGTGAAGCGCGCCTGTTCAAATACGGCTCCGGCACCGGCTCCAACTTCTCGTTCCTGCGCGGCGAAGGCGAAAAACTGTCCGGCGGCGGCCGCTCGTCGGGCCTGATGAGCTTCCTCAAGATCGGCGACCGCGCGGCGGGCGCCATCAAGTCGGGCGGCACGACGCGCCGCGCCGCAAAGATGGTCATCGTCGACGCCGACCATCCCGATATCGAGGAGTTCATCGACTGGAAGGTCAATGAGGAGCAGAAGGTCGCCTCGCTGGTCACCGGCTCCAAGATCGTGAAGAAGCACCTCGAAGCGATCATGAAGGCCTGCATCAACTGCGAAGGCCAGGACGACGATTGCTTCGATCCGGCGATCAACACCGCGCTGAAGCGCGAGATCAAGGCGGCCAAGAAGGACGGGGTGCCGGAGAACTACATCTACCGCGTCATCCAGTTCGCCAAGCAGGGCTACACCTCGATGTCGTTCAAGACCTACGACACCGACTGGGATTCAGACGCCTACCTCACCGTTTCGGGCCAGAACTCCAACAATTCGGTCTCGCTGAAGGACGATTTCCTGCGCGCCGTCGAAGAGGATGCCGACTGGCACCTCACCGCCCGCAAGGACGGCAAGGTGCTGAAGACGCTGAAGGCCAGGGATTTGTGGGAAAAGATCGGCTATGCCGCCTGGGCGTCGGCCGATCCGGGCCTGCACTTCAACACGACGATGAATGACTGGCACACCTGCGCCTCGGCCGGTGCGATCCGGGCGTCCAACCCGTGCTCGGAATACATGTTCCTCGACGACACGGCCTGCAACCTGGCCTCGATCAACCTGCTCCCCTACCGTAACGCCGACGGCACCATCGACATATCAGCCTACGAGCACACGGTGCGGCTGTGGACCATGGTGCTCGAAATTTCCGTGATGATGGCGCAGTTCCCGTCGAAGGAGATCGCCAAGCTCTCCTACGAATACCGCACGCTCGGCCTCGGCTACGCCAATATTGGCGGCTTGCTGATGACCTCGGGCATTCCCTATGATTCCGACGAGGGCCGCGCTATCTGCGCAGCACTCACCGCAATCATGACCGGCACGGCCTATGCCACCTCGGCCGAAATGGCCGCCGAGCTCGGCGCTTTCCCCGACTACGACCGCAATGCGCAGAACATGCTGCGCGTCATGCGCAACCATCGCCGTGCGGCCTATGGCGACAAGGATGGCTACGAAAAACTCGCCGTCAACCCGGTGCCGCTGGTCGCCTCCGACCTGAAGCAGCCCGAGCTTGCCGCCCATGCCAAGGCTGCCTGGGACCGCGCCATCGAGCTCGGCGAAGAGCATGGCTACCGCAACGCGCAGGCGACCGTGATCGCGCCGACCGGCACGATCGGCCTCGTCATGGATTGCGACACCACCGGCATCGAGCCCGACTTCGCGCTGGTGAAGTTCAAGAAGCTGGCCGGTGGCGGCTATTTCAAGATCATCAACCGCGCCGTCCCGGAAGCGCTGCGCACGCTCGGCTATTCGGAAAGCCAGATCGCCGAGATCGAGGCCTATGCGGTTGGCCACGGCAATCTGAACCAGGCGCCCGCCGTCAATCCCGGCTCGCTCAGGGCAAAAGGCTTTACGGACGACAAGATCGCGGCGCTTAACGCAGCGTTGAAATCGGCCTTCGACATCAAGTTCGTCTTCAACCAGTGGACGCTGGGTGCGGACTGGGTGAAGGAGACGTTTGGCTTCACCGACGAGCAGCTCAACGATTTCTCGTTTGAGATGCTGCCGGCGCTTGGCTTCTCGAAGAAGGACATCGAGGCCGCCAACATCCATGTCTGCGGTGCAATGACCCTTGAGGGAGCACCATTTCTGAAAGACCAGCATTTGCCCGTGTTCGACTGCGCCAGCCCGTGCGGCAAGATCGGCAAGCGCTCGCTGTCGATCAACAGCCACATCCAGATGATGGCGGCCGCCCAGCCCTTCATCTCCGGCGCCATTTCCAAGACCATCAACATGCCGAACGACGCGACGGTGGAAGACGCCAAGGGCGCCTACATGCTGTCGTGGAAGCTGGCGCTGAAGGCCAACGCGCTCTATCGCGACGGCTCGAAGCTCTCCCAGCCGCTCAACGCCTCGCTGCTTGCCAACGTCGAAGACGACGAGGACGATGCGGTCGAACAGCTGATCGCGGCGCCGGCGGCGGCACGCGCGGCACAGATCACCGAGCGGATCGTCGAGCGCATCATCGAGCGCGTCTCGCGCGAGCAGGAGAAGCTGCCGTCTCGCCGCAAGGGCTACACCCAGAAGGCCAAGATCGGCGGTAATACACTCTTTCTGCGCACCGGCGAATATGACGATGGCCGTCTCGGCGAGATATTCATCGACATGAACAAGGAAGGCGCGACGTTGCGCGGCCTTCTCAACAACTTCGCCATCGCCATCTCGCTCGGCCTGCAATATGGCGTACCGCTCGAAGAATATGTGCACGCATTCACTCATACTAAATTCGAGCCAGCCGGCATGGTGCAGGGCAACGACGCGATCAAAAATGCAACCTCAATTCTCGACTATGTATTCCGCGAACTCGCGGTTTCCTATCTGGGTCGTCACGACCTCGCCCATGTCGACCAATCGGATTTCGACAACACCGCACTTGGTCGAGGCATAACTGAGGGCAAGGCAACGCCGTTCTCAAAGGGATTAACTCGCGGCGCACCCTTAACGGTGGTTTCGGGCAAGGGCAGTCTTGCCAGTCTAAACCCTAGGGGCTCCTTAGACTCCGGCTTCGATAGGGATAGATCGCCAAGCGATCAATCAGTGCGCGCATCGACCGTTGCCCAGGTCAATTCCAAGCTTCGACTCTACTCGACGTCGTCTGTAGGCGGGCTTGCGCTAAAGCGCGAGCTTGATGAGGAGCCTAGCGCCTATAAGCGCGAATACGAGGAGCGATCTAAGGAGTTTGCTGAGGAAATAGAAGCCCACCAAGTATCATCAACGGACAACTTATTTACTGATTCTGCTCAACGAGAAGCATCCGAGGCTAAAGCGCTTGAGGTATCCCGTAGGAGACAATCGATTATACAGGGCTATACCGGCAACATGTGCTCCGAATGCCAAAACTTCACAATGGTCCGCAATGGTAATTGCGAAAAGTGCGACACTTGTGGCTCTACAAGTGGTTGCAGCTGACCTTAATTGGGAGACTAGATATGTCCCACCATGTGCTAGTAACGTTTGGTCAAATTTCTCGCAATTTGCGCATTAAGAAAGGCTATACAATGGCCGATCAAGCTAAAGCGCTCAACTGCGAGCCAAGCGATATCTCTAGCTATGAGACAGGAACGAAGACTCCGAGCAACCCCTATATTCAGTCCTTTATCGAATGGATAGAAGCAGATTTTCTATCTCACCAAAACCTGATTAAGTCACTCAACAACGCGACGAACGTTGTAAGCATAAATAGTTCACACCAAGGAAAATCTAGGCGTCTCTATCGGAAATTGAACACACTTACGCCGCAGCAGATACGCTCGCTTCGTATCGAAGTTGAGGGGAAAGCAGATGCTTGATGACCACATTGTAGCCGCTCTTCGTAATGAAGAGATTGACGAAGTTGCATATGCGTGGCGAGAGACGCTTGGCATAGAGCCCTTTGCTCGAGTTGTTGAGGTTGTTCACCTCATCGAGAATGTCCTGCCACAGCTTCAGCCCAACTTCTCTTTGGTCGTGGAGAAATCCTCGAACCTCGACAATGTGGAGGCTTACACAGAATTCCAGCCACCTAAAATCGTGGTCCGGCAGAATGTCTATCTTGCAGCTTTGAAATACGACGGCCGAGCACGTTGGACGTTCGCGCATGAATTCGGACATCTAGTGCTCCATGACACTGCCGTGCCGCTGCATCGAGCGCCTGAAAAGTATCGCAATATGGACTCCATTCCTGCGTATGTAAGCGCCGAAAAGCAGGCGGACAAATTCGCAGCGGCACTGTTGATGCCTGCCTGGATTGTCGATGAATTTAAGACAGCTGAAGAATTGAGCTTTGCGTGCAAGGTCTCGCTAAAGGCAGCACAGATACAGATGAGTCGCCATGGCGATAGGCGGACCAAGGAGCTTCCCGAAGCAGTAAGGAGATACCTCAAGCGATCCTAAAGCCTATCGGTTTTTGCTAGCTCGGCCAAGCGCCCAAGCCGTAGGCTGCGGCGCCATCATTGTATTTCTCGGTCTACCGTTGGCCGCAGTCGCCAGACTGAGTGATTTCACTCCGCGTCGGCTACGTCTGACCATCCGCCGACCTAGTTGCGCCAGAGATGATTCAGGCTTTCAAATAGCCGACAAATGCAATCGGCTTTAAAGAAAATGCCTGTGGATAACCAAGGTTCTCCACGACTTTCGCATCGGGGACATTGACTAGTCCCAGCGCATAGATATGGTACCAACAAGATTGTGCGCGCATATATATAGACGTGGAGGTGAATAGCAGTCAAAGCATCGATTCGTCAACAACCCCCTGTGGATAACCGCGTGACCACGCAAACGACGAACCGTAGCGGAGTCTCAGAGGGCTAAGAAAAAGGCGGCGCAATTTCTCGCACCGCCCTTCGTGAACAGCCGAGGCGGACCCGCCGCCCTTGCAGCTCACTCGCTCGCTAAAGCGTGGGCATGCTGTTCTCGTGATCAACGGATGTCAAGCGCGCCTAAAAGCGCAAGGCATCGAGTGATGCGGGAGAAAGGAGCAAAGAGCATGGCCACCAACCCACCGAAGGGTGACGGTCACCGGAATGGCGCAGTGCGCGACCGGTCCCAGACCTACAATCCCGAGAATGATCGCTGGACTAAGCGGGATACCGATACCGGCAAGTTCATGGATCAAAAGGCTGATAACAAGCCTTTTAAAGGCGTGCGGAAAGAAAAGTAATCTGAGAGGCCACCCTAGGGTGGCCTCTTTGTTCGCACATTTTCTTGGAGATTGTTGATGTCGCTAAAGAAGATACATCTGCGGAAACTACTCACGCTCATGTTTGCCGAGGACTCGAAGAGGGTCTCGATGCTTCGAGCCGATATTCGCGATGGGCTTCGCAAACAGGCTGGAGCGAAAAGTGAAGGCGGCGATTTTCACGTGCCTTTCTGGCATGACGCAAAGGGTCACGTGAACGGAGAGAAAGATCTTTGGGTCGCCGTAGCCGGGCGTATCGCCACTAACAAAGGGCGCGAACGCTTGTACCCCAACTTAAGAGATGGATTTCTTGATTGGTGGGACAACAAGCGACGGTGGACAAATGAAGCGTCCAGGTCGGAATTGCTTGCGGTCAAAGGTGCGATCGAGTTGCCTGAGCTAGAGTGCACAGTCAAAGTAGAGAACCTGTTGGCTTTGGCAATTGGGGACTCGAAGAATCGCATTATCTACCCGTACTTCTCGGAAGAACCTCCGCTGAGCATAGATGGCGCAAGGCTTGGACTTTGGGCGATTATCTCGTCTGTAAGCAAATACCCTCCTGACGAATTCAGGATAATCGATGTGATACGTGGCCAATCTTTTGCCACGTCTGACATTGTGTTCAATGGTCAAGAGAAAGCTGAATTCATCAGACGGTATGGAGCACTTCTGGTGACGTGGGAAAAGCTCTGGGAACAATATGAACCCGCTTAGTGGAAGACTGCCGGTCTTGATCTAGCCCCAGAGAAGGAAAGGGCTGCCACGTGCGACAGAGTCGGAATATCCGGTAGAACAGCCATAGACCTTCTTTGACGGATGCGCCGCCACCGACATGCTGGCCACTATACTTCACGGAAACCACTGCGTTGCCGCCAACGAAAACAGCCGCAGCGAAGATGCCCGGCTGCTGATGTCCATCAGGGGCGAAGCGGCGCTGCCGGTGCGGCCGATCCGCTTCGCGGATCGACCCTCGCTTCAGGGGCTCAGTTCACGGCGCTGATGTTGCCCAGGCGGAGAAACAGCGTTTCGCCGGAAGAATCATCGACGCCGTCATTGTCGGTGGCGACGAAGATGTCGCCGTTCTTGTCGATGGTGAAACCTTCGACCTTGTCGACGACATAGCCGTTGGTGGCTGATTTCAGGTCGCCGATGATGTCGCGCACCAGCGTCTTTTCGACCAACGGCAGTTCGCCGCCGAGTTTGGCCGGTTTGAAGGCATCGAGCGCCACCGAATAGACGCGCTTCACCTTGGCAAGGTCGCCGATCTGGTTGTCGCGTTCGAGTATGTAGAGCTTGCCTTCATGCGTGGTGATCTCCGACAGGCCCATCCAGCCAGCTTCGGTCGCTTCGAGCGGGTAGCGCACCGCCGACCATTCCTTGGCCTTCGGCTTGTAGGCCAAAAGCTTGACCTGGCCCTTCGGATCGTCGGCCCATTCGCGCTGCATTGCCATCACCAGCGTCAGGTCGTCGCCCTCGCCGATGGTGGTGATGCCTTCGAGACCGAAGCGGGTCTGGTGGGCGAGCAATTCCATCGGGAAGCCGATTTCCTGCTTGATCTCGCCCTTGTCGTCGACGCGCAGGATGGCGTGCGGGACGAGCTTTGCCGGATCGCCTTCATTGGCCAGCCAGAAGCCGCCTTCACCGTCGGCGACAAGGCCTTCGATGTCGAGCTTCTGCGCAGGATGGCCGCCACGCGTGACGATGGTCTTGCCGGTGATCAGCGCCGGGGTCTGCGTGGCATCGATCTCGAAGATCGAGGGCGCGTTGGCGTAGAACGAATCCGAGGTCGCTAACAGCTTGCCGGCAGCGTCGCCGGCCGCGAGCGCCGAAAGCGCACCCCAGCCGAGCGGCGCGCCGTCTGCCGTGAGCTTTGCCGTGATCATCGGGTAAGCGGCGGGACCCTCGGAGCGCTCGTAGATCATGACATGCGAGCGGGCGAGCCCGTCCTCGACCAGGTCGGCCTCGTTGGCGGTGACCAGGAGATTGCGCGACGGGATCGCGACCAGGCCTTCCGGAGCGATGCCGGAGGGCAGGATCTGGACGAACTGAGGTTCCGCACCGGTGTCCTTGTAGACGCCGACAACGGAGCCGCGCTCCGAGGCGACGAAAATCAGTCTGTCTTCGCCGAACGCGCCGGTCTCGAGACCTTCCGGTTCGACGCCCTTCTTGTTGCGGTCGTCGGGATAATGGCCGGCATTGGCAACCTAGTACTCGAAGGACGGGCCGGATTCGTAGACGACCTCGCCCTTCTTGCTGAAGATCGTGAAACCGCGCGAGCCGCCCTTATAGTCGCCTTCGTTGGCGACGACGAGACGGTCATTGTCGAGCCATTTCACTGCGTCGGGTTCGCGGGCGACGTTTTCCATTTTGCCATCGAAGGACAAGGCGCCGTTCTTCTTGGTGTCGATCTTGTCCAGCGTGACGGAACCTGCGGAGAAGTGCGTGACGATCGCGCCGGTTTCGGCGTTGACGATGGCGATGTGATTGTTTTCCTGCAGCGTGACCGCAATCTCGCCGGCCTCGTTGAAGGCGACGAATTCCGGCTCGGGATCGTCGCCCGCGACTTCGGCAATGCCCGCCAGGTTCACGGTCTTCATCGTCGCGCAGTCAGGCTGGCCTTCGGCAAGCGTGAAAATCTTGAGGTCGCCCGCCGGCATCTGCGGAATTTCTCCGTCGTTCAGATCCTCGTCGCGCTCGTTCTCGATGGCGATGGCGAGGAACTTGCCGTCCTTACTCAGCGCCAGCGAGTCCGGCTGGCCACCGAGGTCGCAGGTGCTTTCAATCGCCTTGGAGGCAAGGTCGATGACCGTGAGGTTGCCCGAAGGCTTGGCCTTGCTCTCCGATGTGTTGACGCCGGCCAGCACCTTGCCGCTAATGATCACAACCGAGGTCGGCTCGCCGTCGATCTTGACGATGCCGCCGGCCTTGGGCGACTTGGGATCGGCGATGTCGACGAAGCCGACCGCACCGAGCGGGCTGTCGGAATAGACCAGCGTCATGCCGTCTTCGGTGGCCGTGATGATTTCGGACGAAGTCGGCGTGGTCTTCTCGACGTCCGCCGGGAGGTTTCCGGCGACCGCGAAGCTCGCGACCCGGTTGAACATCATGTCGGCGTGGGCCGGCAGCGAAACGGAGGCAGCAAGCGCTGCCGTCAGGACGAAAAGCGCGGAATGGCGGGGCACGGGTGGCGTCTCCTGTTGGAATGGAAGCCACTTGCTTTGGCGGAGCGACATTTCAAAGCGATGACGGATCCATGACAATTCCGCGACAGTCGGTCAGGGTTCCTCAATATTCACGCCAATGCCTGCAAATGGTGGCTTTCTGCGGCCGCGATCAGTGCCGCAGGCGCGAGCGGCAGGATGCTCCAGCCGGCCCCCTACTCCGCCTCAGCCACCATCTGCCGCCCGCCTACCCAGTTCCGCCAGGCTCTCTCGTCACCATGGAAGACGTTGAGGTCGATGCGGCCCCTCACCGCGTGCGACAGGCCGGAGCCGGAATACTGCCAGAACACCCATTTGCGGCCGGGATAGACCTTTGACGGGTGCTGTGCGACCGCGCGCAGCCAGAACGGATAATCGGGGAAAGCGCCTCTGAGATTGTCGCGGTAGAAATCGGGTGCGGTGTAGATGATGGGCCGCTGGCCGTAGTGCCGCTCCAGCTTGTCCATGAACACCTGCATCTTTTCCAGCACCTTTTGCCGCGACGGCCGCCGCTTGCAGCTGGATTCGCCGTTCCACTCGACATCGATCACCGGCGGCAAGGCGCCCTCGACCCTCGGCACGTTGCGGATGAACCAGTCGGCCTGCTCGCCGGCGGTGCGGCACCAGTAGAAGAAATGGTATGCGCCGCGCTTGAGGCCGGCAGCGTCGGCATTGCGCCAGTTCTTCTTGAACATCGGGTCGAGATGATCGCCGCCGTCGGTCGCCTTGATGTAGGCGAAGTTCGCGCCCTGCGCGCGCAGCTTGTCCCAGTTCACGTTGCCCTGCCAGCGCGAGACGTCGACGCCGTGAACGGCGAGGTGCCTGGGCGAGGCCTTGCCGAAATTGATCGGCTTGGCGTCACGAAAACGATAGCGCTGGACCGGCTCGGCGAGGATCGGTGCTGCCCGTGCCAGCCGCTTCGGCGCCACCAGGGCAATCGGCTCGGCGGGTGGTTCGATGCGCTCCACAGGCTCTGGAGGAGCCATCGCCACGGCTTGGTCCATCGCCTCTTCCTGAGCGAAGGCGGGTGCGGCATCGGCGGCACCGACCGACGCGACCGGCGCGGGCGGCCGCACAACCGAGCTGGTCGTCTCGCTGGACGGCACTTGCAGCGCGTCGACGCCGGACGTGGATGTGCAGCCGGCAAGGCACAGCGCTGCGATCGAGAAGATAACGACGCCTGGTAACCGCATCTGGACCTGTACGCAAAACACAACAGACCGATGGCAAGACGACGCCGCCGGACAACCAGTCCAGATTACTAACGAGAAATTACCAACAAAGTTTGAATCAAATTGTTTGGGGCCTCTTCATCGAAGCGTCCGCGGGACAGCGCGAAAGGCGGCTGACCCAGCCAAGCACCTCTGCCTAGCTGCACAGCCATAGCTTGTGGCAGGTCTCGGCTACCATGTGGGCTGGCGGTACAAAGCGATCGGGGTTGACCGGCGCATCATCCTCCGCCCGGCGAACCTTTTCTTCAAGCAGCGTGCGAAGCGCCGCCGGCTGCACGCGATCACGTTCCATCACGAGCTTGATCATCGGATCGCTCAAAAGCTCATCCAGGGTGTTGATTCTGTCGTTCATCCGTCGCCTCCTCGACCGCCGACCCGCAACCAATAGATAGGCTGCAATGATGGCTCGCCAATGACGCTTTGCCGGCTATCTCGTGTCCCGGATGAAAAAATTTGGGCACGCCCTGTGCTTTCCTTCTCCCCCTGTTGGAGAAGGTGGCCGAGCGAAGCGAGGTCGGATGAGGGGTGCTCCAGCTTGGCACCGACCGCACTCCGTCCAACACCCCCTTGTGTCTCTCGAATCATGCACAATCGGGTTGGCGGGTGACCCGGGTCATGACCGGATCACCCGCTGCGGCGGAAGCCCGTACACCCCTTG
>NZ_JAMYLP010000053.1:0-37682 GCF_040318085.1 Mesorhizobium sp. M1322 | reverse complement strand
GTACGGGCTTCCGCCGCAGCGGGTGATCCGGTCATGACCCGGGTCACCCGCCAACCCGATTGTGCATGATTCGAGAGACACAAGGGGGTGTTGGAAGGAACTCCAACGCCTCATTCAGTCCAGCACCCCTCATCCGACCGAGCTGAGCCTGTCCTCGGGCTTGCCGGAGGCAAGACCCGTGGGCTCGGCCACCTTCTCCCACAACAAGGGGAGAAGGAAAGGAGGCGCTACTTCAGCACCCTCCCATCCGCTCCAAACCGGTAGGTCCTTGCCGGATCCGGCGTCGCATAAAGCGTCGCACCAGGCTCGGCATTGTAGACGCCGAAGATGCGCACGGTGATCAGCCCGGCCTTCTCGCAGTCGAGATAGAGGTTGGTGTCGGCGCCGAGATGCTCGGCGTGGACGACCGTGCCTTTCCAGGCGCCGGATTTCGCATCGACCGTCAGGTGCTCTGGACGGACGCCGATGGTCTTGGCCGTCTCGCCAAGCCTGGCGCCGTCGACGAAATTCATCTTTGGTGAGCCGATGAAGCCGGCGACGAATTCATTTGCCGGCGAATTATAAAGCTCCATCGGTCCGCCGATCTGCTCGATCTTGCCCGCGTTGAGCACAACAATCTTGTCGGCCAGCGTCATCGCCTCAACCTGGTCGTGGGTGACATAGATCATCGTCGCCTTCAGCCGCCGGTGCAATTGCGCAATCTCCAGCCTGGTGTTGACGCGCAGTGCCGCATCGAGGTTGGACAAAGGCTCGTCGAACAGAAAAAGCTTGGGTTCACGCACCACGGCGCGGCCGATGGCGACGCGCTGGCGCTGGCCGCCGGAAAGCTCGGCCGGCCGCCTTGCGAGATAGGGCTCCAGCGACAGCATCGAGGAGGCGATGCCGATGCGGCGGTCGATCTCGGCCGCCGGCGTGCCCGCCTGCTTGAGGCCGAGGCCCATATTGTTCTTCACCGTCAGATGCGGGTAGAGCGCATAGGTCTGGAACACCATGGCGATGCCGCGTTTGGCCGGCGGGGTTGCGGAGACGTCCGCCCCGTCGATCACCACACGTCCCGAGGTCGAATCCTCCAGCCCGGCGATGACCCTGAGCAGCGTCGATTTTCCGCAGCCGGAGGGGCCGACGAAGACGACGAATTCGCCATCGGTCACTTCGAGGTTGATGCCCTTCAGCACCTCGACCGGCCCAAAGGCCTTCTTCACATTCTCGATGTTCAGCGAACCCACGGCTTCGTCCCTGTTCTAGAGTTTGACTGGTCTAGAGTCTGATTGGGGCACCGCTGCGAACGCTCTCGTCGGCGGCAAGGCAGACGGCCAGCGACTTCACCGCGTCGTCCATATGGCGGGTCAGATCCAGATCCTCGCGGATCGCCTTGAGCAGAAAAGCCTGTTCGAGGTCGCAGAGATCCTGATGGCCGGGCTCACCCTCCATCGACAGCATCTCATCCGGCTTGGCGAACTTGCCGTCCGCGCCGGTCGCAGCGCTGTGCAGGCGGATGGTCGAGGTCTTGGTATGGGTGTCGATGTCGTCGGATTTGACGCCCTCCTTCATGACGATCGACACGCAACCATTGGGCGAGATCACGTCCTTCACGAAGAAAGCGGTTTCCGAGATCATCGGCCCCCAGCCGGCCTCGTACCAGCCGACCGAACCGTCGTCGAACAGCACCTGCAGATGACCGTAATTGTACATCGAGGGCGCAATCTCGTCGGTCAGCCTCAGCCCCATGCCGCGCACTTCGATCGGCCTGGCGTCGGTGATCTGCAGCATCACGTCGAGATAGTGCACGCCGCAATCGACGATCGGCGATGTCGTCTGCATCAGCTGCTTGTGCGTCTCCCAGCTATGGCCGGAGGATTGCTGGTTGAGGTTCATGCGGAACACGTAAGGGCCGCCGAGCTTGCGCGCCTCGGCGATCAGCCTGATCCAGGACGGGTGATGGCGCAGGATATAGCCGATCACCAGTTTTCTGCCGTTGGCCTTGGCTGCGGCAACGACACGTTTCGCATCCGCCACCGTGGTCGCCAGCGGCTTTTCGACAAAGACATGGCAGCCGGCTTCGAATGCCTTGACCGCATAGTCGGCGTGGCTGTCGGAATAGGTGGCGATGCAGGCGATATCAGGTTTTTCGTCGCGCAGCGCCTCGTCGAAGGAGCGCCTGATGCCATAGCCGGAAAGCCCGGCCGGCAGCGGCACGTCCGAGCGGTTGACCAGTGCCGCGATCTCGAACCCCGGATTGGTGTGATAGGCCAGCGCATGGCTGCGGCCCATATTGCCAAGGCCGGCAACGACGAGAAGGGGTTTTTCCTCGCTCACTTGACCGCTCCCGAAGTAATGCCGCGGATCAGCTGCCGCGAGAAGATGACGTAGAGGATCAGCACCGGCATGATCGCCAGCGACAGTGCGGCCAGGATCGCGTTCCAGTTGGTAACGAACTGGCCAAGGAACAGCTGCGCGCCGAGCGTCACCGTCTTGGTCTCCTCCGACGGCGCCAGGATCAGCGGGAACCACAGATCGTTCCAGATCGGGATCATGGTGAAGACGGCGACCGTCGCCATCGATGGCCTGACCAGCGGCAGCACCAGCCGGAAAAAGATGGTGTATTCGGACAGACCGTCGATACGCCCGGCATTCTTCAGGTCGTCGGACACCTGCTTCATGAATTCCGACAGGATGAAGACGGCGAGCGGCAGGCCTTGCGCCGTATAAACCAGGATCAGCGCCGTCAGCGTATTGACCAGCCCGCTCGCCACCATCAGCTGCAGGATGGCGACAGTGCCGAGGCGGATCGGGATCATGATGCCGAGCGCCAGGTAGAGTCCCATCAGCGAATTGCCCCGGAAGCGGTATTCCGACAGCGCGAAGGCGGCCATCGCGCCGAACAGCAGCACGAAGAACAGCGAGGCGACGGTGACGACAAGGCTGTTCTGGAAATAGTGGATGAAATCACCCTGCCCGATGACGGTGGTGTAGCCGATCAGGTCGAAGGTTTTCGGGGTCGGCGGCGCCAGCGGCGCGCCGAAGATGCCCGCGCGGGACTTAAACGAATTCATGATGACGATGATCACCGGAAACAGCGCGATCACCGTGTAGGTTAACAGCACCGCATGGGCGCCGATGGTGCGGGGCAGGGAGCGGGTTGCCGTGCTCATGTCTGGCTCCCTCAGAACTGATAGCGACGCAGGCGCGTCTGGACGAGGAAGAGGTAAACGCAGACGCCGCCAAGGATGATCAGGAACATCATCGTGGCGATCGCCGCGCCCATATTGGGATCGCCGACCTGCAACTGAAACCCGAAGAAGGCGCGGTACAGGAAGGTGCCGAGAATATCAGTCGAATAGTTCGGCCCGGCCAGGGCGCCCTGCGCGGTGTAGATCAGGTCGAAGGCATTGAAATTGCCGACGAAGGTGAGGATCGAGATGATGCCGATCGACGGCAGGATCAGCGGCAGCTTGATCTTCCAGAACTGCGACATGCCTGATATGCCGTCGCATTCGGCCGCTTCGATCACCTCCTCGGGGATGGATAGCAACGCCGCATAGATCAGCATCATCGGGATGCCGACGAACTGCCACACCGAGATCAGGCTGAGCGTTGTCAGCGCATATTGCTCCTTGCCCAGCCACGGCGTGAACAGGCTTTTGAGGCCGACAAGATCCATCAGGTCAGGCGCCACGCCCCATAGCGGCGACAGGATCAGCTTCCAGGCGAAGCCGACGATGACGAAGGACAGGATGGTCGGCACGAAGATGGCTGTGCGGTAGAAGGCGGAGAAACTCAGCCGCGGGCTGGACAGCAGTGCGGCCAGCAGCACGCCGATCGGATTCTGCACGACCATGTGGATGATGAAGAACCAGACGTTATTCCGCAGTGCGTTCCAGAAATTGACCGACCAGTTGGGATCGCCGAACAGCTTGCGGAAATTTTCGAACCCGACGAAGACCTGGGCCTGGTCGATGTTGCGAAACAGCGAGAGCTGCAGCGTGCCGGCCAGCGGCAGGATCATGATCGCCGTATAGACCAGCACCGCCGGCGCCAGGAAGACGACGATATGCCAGCGGAATGGTCGTTTCGGTGCTGCGGCCATGCGTTCGGTCCCCGCCGATCAGGTTCTTGCAATTGCCGCCAAAAGGCGCGGCGCCTCCCTCCCCCTCGAGGGGAGGGCGCCTCGCGAAGCGAGGCGGGTGGGGTCGGTCAAGGCAGCGCGCCATCGCGGTTTCGACCGCGCCTTCCGGCAACGACGAAGCCGCGGCCTGCCTTTACCGACCCCCTCTGTCGCCTTCGGCGACATCTCCCCCTCGAGGGGGGAGATAGCGCTCGTTCTTACTTCGCCGGCTTGTACCAGCTGTCGAGGCCGTCCTGCAGCTTCTTGGCGGCAGCTTCCGGCGTGACGGTGCCGTTGATGACGTTGGCCGACTCAACCCACGTCTCGTTCTCGAGGTTCGGCGTGCCGCGCGACAGGATCTGATAGGTCGAGCGGATTGTCGACTTGCACTTGTCGCGCCAGGAGACGAATTCCTGAGCCAGCGGATCTTCCATCTTCACCGGAGTGTTGTTCAGGCTGAAGAAGCCCGGCAGCGCGTTGGCGTAGATGGTGGCGAAATCCGGCGAGGCCACCCATGTCAGGAAGGTCTTAGCCGCATCCGCATTCTTCGACGCCGCATTGAGGCCCATGCCGATGTCGGTGTGGTCGGAGATGTAGCAGGTGTCGCCGGCCTTCTGCACCGGCGGCGGGAACGCGCCCATCTTGAACTGCGCCTGCGTGTTGAACAGGCCGATCTCCCACGAGCCGGCCGGGTAGATGGCGGCGCGGCCGAGGGTGAACAGGTTCTGGCTGTCCGGATAGGTCTGCGCCTCGAAGCCGTCGCCGAGATACGGCTTCCACTTGGCGAGTTCGGCAAACGGCGCAACCCACTGCGGATCGGTCAGCTTCTGCTCGCCCTTGATCAGCGCCAGACGGCCTTCCTCACCCTTCCAGTAGTTCGGGCCGATGTTCTGGTAGCCCATGGTCGCGGCTTCCCAGAGATCCTTGGTGCCCATCGCCATCGGGATGTAGGTGCCGTCGGCCTTGATCTTGTCGAGCGCGGCGTAGAATTCCTCATTCGTCGTCGGCACCTTGATGCCGAGCTGGTCGAAGGCGTCCTTGTTGTAGATGAAGCCGTGGATGACGGAAGCCATCGGCACGCAGAAGCTCGACTTGCCGTCGTCGGTCTGCCAGGCGGCCTTGGCGACGTCGGAAAAATTCTCCATGCCGGGCAGCGTCGAGATGGCGGCGAGGTTGCCCTTCTTGAAGAGTTCCAGCGACTTGTCGAACGGGCGGCAGGTGATCAGGTCGCCCGCCGAGCCGGCGGCGAGCTTGGCGCCGAGTGCAGCGTCATATTCGGTCGGCGCCGACGGCGCGAACACCACCTTGATGCCCGGGTTCTTGGCTTCAAAAGCCGGGATCAGCTTGTCCTTCCAGATGGCAAGGTCGTCGCCGCGCCAGCTTTCGATGTTGAGCGTTACGTCCTGGGCATAGGCCATTCCGGCTGAGCCGAGAATGCTGGTGCCGAGAAGCAGTGCCGTCAGTAGTTTCGTTGTCATGCTCAGTCTCCCTGTTGACCTTTTTCAGGTTCGGTTTTGAGAACAGAGGCTTTCTGCCCCATGCTCCCCTCGATCGCGGAAAGGGCCGGGCGCAGCTTGTGGCCGGTCCCATCCAGTATCTTCTCGGCCGCATCGGCGCTGGCGGCGCCGGCGGCGAGCAGAATGGCTGTTTTGACGACGCCGCCGCTCTTTTCGAGCAGGCGCGCCGCATCCTCCCTGTCGCGTCCGCTGATCGCGGCGACGATGCGCGCGGCGCGGTCGCGCAGCTTGATGTTGTCGGCCATGAGATTGACCATGTAGCCGTCATGGACATGGCCGAGATGGATGGCGACCAGCGTCGAAAGCATGTTGAGCGCGATCTTCTGGGCGGTGCCGGCGCCCATGCGCGTCGAGCCGGCAATCAGCTCAGGCGGCGTTTCGAGCAATATGGCGATGTCGGCCAGCCGAAGCAGCGGCGCACCCTTGTTGTTGGCGATGGCGATGGTCGCCGCGCCCCGACGCCTGGCTTCCTCGATCGCCCTGACCGCATAGGGCGTCGAGCCGCTGGCCGAGACCGCGATCAGGCAGTCGCCCTCGCCGATGCCGGCAGCGGCAACCGCTGCCGAGGCTTCTTCGGTATCGTCCTCCGGCCCGCCGGCCAGTGTCTTGAAGGCATCGTCGCCACCGGCGATCAGGATGGCGATACGGTCGCGCTGAATGCCGAAGGTGCCCGGCAGTTCCAGCGCGTCGGCCAGCGCCATCAGGCCCGAGCTGCCGGCTGCCGCGTAAGCGAGCTTGCCGCCGCTGTTGAGCCGGCTGGCGATGATTTCGGCTGCTTTGGCGATCGCGGGAATGGCGCCGTGCACCGCTTTGGCGGCCTCGATCTGCGCGTTGGCCAAAGAGGAAAGGATGGCGTCCGGAGCCTGGATGTCCAGTCCCTCGGCATTCTGGTGAAGCGCTTCGGTGCGCGTTTCGGCCATCCGCTTTCCCTCCAATCCAGAAAACAATACCAAAAAAATACCACTTGTCCACACGCATTAGCGACTTCCCTGCCCTGAAATCGCCGTTCAGGCAAAATGCGGTGGTTTTTCAATCAAATAAGCCTTAATCTTTGAAACGAAAATTAAATCCTTGGCTATTGGTATTTTATTGGTATTATCCGCCCGGAGGAGAAATCGCGTGAAATTCGTGCTTGGCATCGATGGCGGCGGCACCAGCTGTAGGGCGGCCCTTGCGACAGCGGACGGCACAGTCGTTGGCCGCGCCAAGAGCGGCGCCGCCAACATCCGCACCGATCTAACCGGCGCCAGGGCCAACATCGTCGACGCGGCAAGGCAGGCCTTTGTTGCCGCCGGACAAGACCCCGAACTGATCCCGCAGACCCCCGCCATCCTCGGCCTCGCCGGCGCCAATGTCGGCACCTACAGGCAGCATCTCGAGGCGATCCTGCCGTTCAGCGTCAGCCGTGTCGAGACCGATGCCGAGATCGCGCTGGAAGGCGCGGTCGGCTCGGGTGACGGCGCCATGGCCATCCTCGGCACCGGCACCGCCTATATGGCGCGCAGACAAGGCAAGTCGCGCGCCATCGGCGGCTGGGGATTCCAGGTCGGCGACCAGGGCAGCGGCGCCCGCATCGGCCGCGACCTGCTCGAACAGACGCTGCTCGCCTATGACGGTATCCGCCGGGCATCGCCGCTGACCCAAGCCATGCTCGCCATCTTCCGCGACAATCCCGAGGATTTGGTCGAGTTCACCACCAACGCCAAGCCCGGCGATTTCGGCGGCTTTGCGCCCAAGGTCTTCGAGCATGCCGAAAAGAGCGATGTCGTCGCCAACTGGATCCTCGACAAGGCGGTCGCCGATGTCGAGGCCGCACTTGGCGTGCTCGATCTCGGCAGCGACGATCCGCTCTGCCTGCTCGGCGGACTGGCGCCGCTCTATGCACCACGCCTGTCGGCGCGTTACCGGGCGCTGCTGAAGCCGCCGCTCGACGATGCGCTTGGCGGCGCGGTGCAGATGGCGGTTCGTGTCTTCTCGGGGACTGCGGAGGCAGCGCGATGAGCGAAGCCGCCGACCAGATCTTCGCCACGCTGAAACAGTCGTCGCAAAGCGGCGCACCGCTCTATCTGCAGCTCAGGAAGAGCATCGAGGACGCGGTCAATCGCGGCCTGATCGGGCCAGGCGATGCGCTGCCGTCCGAGCGCGACATCGCCAGCAAGGCCGACATTTCGCGCGTCACCGTGCGCAAGGCGGTGCAGGATCTGGTCAAGGGCGGCATCCTTGTCCAGCGCCACGGCTCCGGCACCTTCGTCGCGCCGCGCATGGAGCGCGTCGAGCAGTCGCTGTCGCGGCTGACGTCCTTCACCGAGGACATGGCGCGGCGCGGCATGGCTGTCCGTTCAGCCTGGCTCGATCGCGGCCTCTATGCGCCCTCGCCGGACGAGATGATGGTGCTTGGCCTGTCGTCGAACGAGCTGGTGGCGCGGGTGGCGCGCCTGCGCATTGCCAACGACACGCCGCTGGCGATCGAGCGCGCCGCACTGTCGGCCAGCGTGCTGCCCGACCCGGCGGGAATTGGATCGTCGCTCTACGCGGCGCTGGAAACGACCGGGCATCGGCCGGTGCGGGCGGTGCAGCGCATCTCCGCCGCCAATCTCGGCGACGACGACGCGCGGCTGCTCGAAGTGCCGCCCGGGATTGCCGGGCTGCACATCGAGCGTATTTCCTATCTGGCGAGCGGCAAGGTGATCGAATTCACTCGCTCCATTTACAGGGGCGACGCCTATGATTTCGTCGCCGAGCTCCGGCTGAGCGGGCCGGGCGAAGAGGGCCGGCCATGAGCGCAACCAAAACTCATATGCGGCGCGAGATCGAGGAGATCCCGGAAGCCACCGCGCGCCTGCTCGATGGCTCGGCTGCAGTGCTGACCGAAGCCGGGCGCGGCATTCGCGAGCGCGACCCGAACTTCGTCGTCACCGTGGCGCGCGGCTCCTCCGATCATGCCGCCACCTTCATGAAATATGCCGTGGAGCTGACCGCTGGCCTCGCGGTCGCTTCGGTCGGTCCTTCGATCGCCTCGATCTATGGCGCCAAGCTCAAGCTGGCCGGCTCGGCTTGCCTGGCGATCTCGCAGTCGGGCAAAAGCCCGGACATCGTCGCCATGGCGCAAGCCGCGAGAGCCGGCGGTTCGCTGACCGTCGCCGTCACCAACACCGCCGATTCGCCGCTGGCGCGGGCCTGCGATTATGCGATCGACATTCTGGCCGGGCCGGAACGCAGCGTCGCGGCGACGAAGACCTTCGTCAATTCGGCCGTCGCCGGCCTCGCCTTGATGGCGCATAGCACCGGCGACGACAAGTTGCTGGCGGCGCTCGCCCGTTTGCCGGAACATTTCCGCAAGGCGATCGCCTGCGACTGGATGGCGCGGGCCCGCGCCCTCGAGACGCCGAAATCGCTGTTCATCCTCGGTCGCGGTCCGTCGGCTGCGATCGCCAATGAAGCGGCGCTGAAATTCAAGGAAACCTGCGCCATGCATGCCGAGGCCTATAGTGCTGCCGAAGTGATGCATGGCCCGCTGGCGCTGGTCGGGCCGGGCTTTCCGATGCTGGCGCTCGCCGCCCGCGATGCTTCCGAGCCGTCGGTTGCCGAGGCCGCCGACAGCCTGGCGGCCAAGGGCGCGGCCGTCTTTGTGACCTCGGACAAGGCGAAAAGCGCTCAGCACCTGCCGCATGTCGCCACCGGCCATCCGCTGACCGACCCGTTGGCGCTGATCGTGTCCTTCTATGGCTTCGTCGAGGCCTTTGCCCGCCATCGCGGCCTCGATCCGGACACGCCGCCCAATCTGCGCAAGGTGACGGAAACCATATGAGCGACCGTTTTGCCCTGACTGGGGCCCGGATATTCGACGGCGACGACTGGCACGACGATGCCGCCCTTGTCGTGCGTGACGGCCTCGTCGAAGCCATCGTTGCCGTCGGCGCCGTTCCATCCGGGGTCGAGCGTATCGAAACCGGCGGCGGCATGCTTGCGCCGGGCTTCGTCGACCTGCAGGTCAATGGCGGCGGCGGCGTCATGCTCAACGACCATCCTGATGTCGCCTCGATCGAAACCATCTGCCGGGCGCACGCGCCGTTCGGTACGACCGCGCTGTTGCCGACGCTGATCACCGACACGCCTGCCATCACCGCAGCGGCGGTTGCCGCCGGAGCCGAGGCCGCAAAGCAAAAGGTGCCGGGCTTTTTGGGCCTGCATCTCGAAGGCCCGCATCTGTCGATCGCCCGCAAGGGCGCGCATGACCGGGCGCTGATCCGGCCGATGCTGGATGCCGACCAGGCGATGCTGATTGCGACGCGAAAAACTCTGCCGGTGCTGCTGACCACGATCGCGCCGGAATCCGTCGACACCGTGCGCGTTTCGGCGCTCGCCGAGGCCGGCATCGTCGTTAGCCTCGGCCATTCCGACACCGGCTATGCCAAGGCGCGCGCGTTCGCCGATGCCGGCGCAACAATGGTCACCCATCTGTTCAACGCCATGAGCCAGATCGGCAATCGTGAGCCGGGGTTGGCGGGTGCCGCCATCGATACGGACACGTTGTTTGCCGGCATCATCGCCGACGGCATCCATGTCGATCCCGCCACCATGGCCATCGCGCTGCGCGCCAAGCAGGGTCCGGCAAAAATTTTCCTGGTCACCGACGCCATGGCGACGATCGGCACCGACATGACCTCGTTCACGCTGAACGGCCGCACCATCTACCGCAAGGACGGCAGCCTGCGGCTGGCCGACGGGACCCTGGCCGGCGCCGATCTCGACATGATCTCCGCCCTGCGCTTCGTCCACCGTATCGTCGGACTGGACCTGTCGGAGGCGCTGCGCATGGCTTCGCTCTATCCGGCGCAGGCGATCGGCCAGTCGCACCGGCTCGGGCGTTTTGCCAACGGCACCGCCGCCGATATCGTTGCGCTGTCGGACGAATTGGACGTCAAGGGCGTCTGGATAGAAGGCGACAGGGTTTTCGGGATTGGCGCCAACTGAATGCAACACCTCGTGCGTCAGCCGGCTTTGGCCGGCGCGTAGAGATCCTTGTAGGTTTCGCGCAGCAGGTTCTTCTGCACCTTGCCCATTGTGTTGCGCGGCAGTTCGTCGACGAAGATCACCCGCTTCGGATGCTTGTATTTCGCCAGCCGTCCGGCGATATCATCGACGATCTCGGCCGCGGTGATGGTCGAGGCGGACGTCCGCACCACGATCGCCGTGACGCCTTCCGAAATCCGGATGGGCAACGCCGATGACAGCACTTTCGGCGACGCCGGGCAACGCGTCGATCTCACTCTCGACCTCCTTCGGATAGATGTTGTAGCCGCCGGAAATGATCAGATCCTTGCCGCGCCCGACGATGTGGACATAGCCGTCGGCGTCGATCAGGCCGAGATCCCCGGTGATGAAGAAACCGTCTTCGCGGAATTCCGCCTTGGTCTTTTCCGGCATGCGCCAATAGCCGCCGAAGACATTGGGGCCCTTCACCTCGATCATGCCGACCTCGCCCTGGGCAAGTGTTTCGCCGCTCTCGGGGTCGGCGATGCGCAGCGCGACGCCGGGCAAGGGGAAGCCGACCGTGCCGGCGCGCCGCTCGCCATCATAGGGATTCGACGTGTTCATGTTGGTCTCGGTCATGCCGTAGCGCTCGATGATCGAATGGCCGGTGCGCTCGCGCCAGGCCTTGTGCGTCTCGGCCAGCAGCGGCGCCGAACCTGAAACGAACAGGCGGATGTTTTTCGCCGCTTGCCGGTTCAAGCCGTCCTGCTGCAACAGGCGCACATAAAAGGTCGGCACGCCCATCAGCGCCGTGGCGCGCGGCAGCAGCGAGACGATGCGGGCCGGGTCGAACCTGGTTTCGAACAGCATCGAGGCGCCGGCCATCAGGATCACGTTGGTGGCGACGAAGAGGCCATGCGTGTGGAAGATCGGCAGCGCGTGGATCAAGACGTCTGTGGCAGTGAAGCGCCACTGGTCGACCAGAACCCGCGCATTCGAGGCGAGGTTCTCATGGCTGAGCATGGCGCCTTTCGAGCGGCCGGTGGTCCCCGACGTGTACAGGATCGCCGCAAGATCGTCCGGCCCGCGCACCGCGTCGCGGAAATCCGAAGACCGCCGCGAGGCCTGATCCATCAACGAGCCTTCGCCGTTGCCGTCGAGCGTGACTGCGATAGCGCCCGATCTCTCCGCCAAGGCCCCGATATCGGCTGCCCGTGCCGGATCGCAGACGACCAGCCGCGGCTCGGCATCGACGAAGAAGTATTCGAGTTCGGTCAGCGTGTAGGCGGTGTTGAGCGGTAGGAAGACCGCACCGGCACGCAGGCAGGCGAGATAGAGCAGGACCGCCTCGAGGCTCTTCTCGACCTGGACGGCGACGCGGTCGCCGGGTTCGACGCCCAATTGCAGAAGCGCATGCGCCAGTTTCGCGGACTGCGCCAGCATATCGCCATAGGTGATCGAGCGCCCGTCATCCGTCTCCATCAACAGACGCTCGGGTTCCGGCATGCGGGCGCGGAAAGCGTCGAACAAATGGTTGCTCATGCATCCCTCCGAGTCTGGGCAGGCGCCGGAAGCGGCGGTGCGGCCGGTCTCGCCGGTCTCGGCAGCAGGCGGCGCACAGCGGGGGCGGCCGCCACATCGTTCCTGGCGGCGAACAGCTCGTGGTTCTTCTCGATATCGTCGAGCTTGTAGCGATAATTGACCATCAGGCCATACGCCTGACGCAAGGCGCGGGGCGACAGGTCGCCGAAAAGGTCGATGCGCTCCAGCCGCGCGCCATTGCCGAGATGGAACCGGGCGACCGGGTCGATCACCTTGCCGGAGGCGGTGCGGGCTTCGAGGAAATACTGTGCCGCAAGAGGGAGCAGGATCTGGCCCGCGCGGTCGCGCGCGGCAGCGTCCGCGTGCCAGCCCTCGTCGGCGACGAGGTCCTGCACTCCGGCGGCGGAGGGCATGGTTTCGGCCAGCCAGCGGGCAAAGCCCGGCACCGGGGACAGCGTGACGAAATCGGTCAGGCCAGGAAGATCGCGGCGCAGATCCTCGACCACCTGCTTGATCAGAAAGTTGCCGAAGGAGATGCCGCGCAACCCCTCCTGGCAATTCGAGATGGAATAGAACACCGCCGTCGTGGCCTGCCGCGGCTGCACCGGCTGCCGCTCGTCGGCAAGCAGCTCGGCGATTGTCGTCGGCATCGCCCGGGTGAGCGCGACCTCGACGAAGATCAGCGGCTCGTCACCGAGCTGCGGATGAAAGAACGCATAGCAGAGCCGGTCGTCGGGTTCGATCCGGCGGCGCAGATCGTCCCAGGTATGGATGGCGTGCACCGCCTCGTAGCGGATGATTTTTTCCAGAATGTTGGCTGGCGTCGACCAGTCGATCCGCCGCAGCACCAGGAAGCCGCGGTTGAACCATGACGACAGGAGGTGCGTGAAGTCGGCATCGACGATCGCGAGATCGGGCGATGTGGGCAGCCGGGCAAGCAGATCCTGGCGCATGCGCACCAGCGTCTCGATGCCGCCGGGCGCCAGGTTCAGGCGGCGCAGGAGCTCCTGTCTTGCCGGCTCGGCGGCGTCGTGCAGGGCAAGTGCAGAGCGATCGTCGGGCGCGGCGCGATAGGCATCCACCGCAGCGGCAAGCCTGACATGATCGGTGCCGAACCGATCGCGCAGCACATGCAGAAACGCCAGCCTTCCGTCGGCGCCGAGAGTGCGCCAGCGATCGAGTATTTCCCTTGCATAGGCGACGCCCGATGCCTCGCCCTGGCTGGAAAGCAGGCGGGCGCACAGACGCGCCAGGCTGTCGGCCGAGACCGGCTCGTCACCGCGGACGAGGTTCAGCATCATCCGGCCGCGGTCGGCGATGGTGTTCAGCAGATCAGCGAAGAAAGGGCTGCGGTTCATCGATCCGACCGTCGAAGAGGCGCCTGCGGGAGGTCCGGGGGCATAAGGATGAGACAGAGAATATGGGGCCGCATGTCATGAGCACAAGCGCACCGGCGTCGGCCAACGAATTCCTGACCGGCTGACGAGACGGCGCGTGCCGATGACGGCGCGCTGGTGCGCCGGCAGCCGCAGCGTCAGCCAGCCGCTCTGTCGGCCGCTGTCCTGATCGCCTCGATGTTTGCCCGATAGGCTTCGACGCTGCCGCCTTTGAAGATGGCTGCACCGGCAACCAGCACGCTGGCGCCGGCGGCAGTGACCAAAGGTGCTGTTTGCGGCGAGATGCCGCCGTCGATCTCGATCCGGATCGGCCGGTCGCCGATCAGCACCTTCACCCGCTTGACCTTGTCGACGATCCCCGGGATGAAGGCTTGGCCGCCAAAACCCGGATTGACGGTCATGATCAGGATCAGATCGACCCGGTCGAGCACATATTCGATCGCCGTTTCCGGCGTTGCCGGGTTGAGCGATACGCCCGCCTTCTTGCCGAGATTCCTGATCGTCTGCAGCGAACGGTCGAGATGCGGCCCGGCCTCGGCATGCACCGTCATGCCGTCGCAGCCGGCTTCGGCGAAGGCCTCCAGATAGGGATCGGCCGGCGCGATCATCAGATGGCAATCGAAGAAGGCCTTGGTGCGGTTGCGGATCGCCTTGATCACCGGCGGGCCGAAAGTGATATTGGGCACGAAGTGCCCATCCATGACGTCGAGATGGATCCAGTCGGCGCCGGCCGCCGCCACCGCCTCGACCTCGTCGCCCAGCTTCGAAAAATCCGACGCCAGCACAGATGGCGCGATCAGGGTCTTGTGAGCCATGTCCGCTTTCCGTTCCTGAGCCCGCTCCCGCCCTACCGCATCGGCCCGAAAATGGCCAGCCGTCGTGGCAGGAAGACCTTGCTGCCTGGCGTCAGTCGCGAACGGACGCGGAAAGATTCATTGGGAAGAGCTGGACGGCTGGGCTCACCGTGCCATGGCCGGAGAACCCCGGCCGGCCCGAGAAAAGGATGTTGGATGCCTTGCGCAGAATGCTTGCGCGTCGCGCAGCCTGTTCTTATATACCCGCCAAGCCGTTCGACGCCGGAATGCCGGTTGCCGAAGCGGAATTTCTTGTCAACAGGGGCTTTCGTCGGAATGCCTGTACGGGTCCTGAGAGCCTGCTTAGCGGAGAGATTAGAAAAATGGCAAAAGTAATCGGTATCGATCTGGGGACCACCAACTCCTGTGTCGCCATCATGGACGGCAAGGAATCGAAGGTCATCGAGAATGCGGAAGGCGCGCGTACGACCCCTTCCATCGTCGCCATCAACAGCGATGGCGAGCGCCTCGTCGGCCAGCCGGCTAAGCGCCAGGCGGTCACCAATCCTGAAAACACCATCTTCGCGGTCAAGCGCCTGATCGGCCGCCGCTATGACGATCCGGTGACGGAGAAGGACAAGAAGCTTGTCCCCTACAAGATCGTCAAGGGCGACAATGGCGACGCCTGGGTCGAGGCCGGCGGCAAGAAGCAGTCGCCCAGCCAGATCTCGGCGATGATCCTGCAGAAGATGAAGGAAACGGCGGAAGCCTATCTCGGCGAGAAGGTTGAGAAGGCGGTCATCACCGTTCCGGCCTATTTCAACGACGCCCAGCGCCAGGCGACCAAGGATGCCGGCAAGATCGCCGGCCTCGAAGTGCTGCGCATTATCAACGAGCCGACCGCGGCCGCGCTTGCCTACGGCCTCGACAAGAAGGAAGGCAAGACCATTGCCGTCTATGACCTTGGCGGCGGCACGTTCGACATTTCGGTGCTCGAAATTGGCGACGGCGTCTTCGAGGTGAAGTCGACTAATGGCGACACCTTCCTCGGCGGCGAGGATTTCGACATGCGTCTGGTCGAATATCTGGCGGCCGAGTTCAAGAAGGAGCAGGGCATTGACCTGCGGAGCGACAAGCTCGCCCTTCAGCGCCTCAAGGAAGCGGCTGAAAAGGCCAAGATCGAGTTGTCGTCGACGACACAGACCGAGATCAACCTGCCCTTCATCACCGCTGACGCCACCGGTCCCAAGCACCTGACGCTGAAGCTGACGCGGGCGAAGTTCGAGAGCCTGGTCGAGGATCTCGTCCAGCGCACGATCGATCCCTGCAAGGCGGCGCTCAAGGATGCCGGCCTGAAAGCCGGCGAAATCGACGAGGTCGTCCTGGTCGGCGGCATGACCCGCATGCCCAAGATCCAGGAGATCGTG
Source organism: Mesorhizobium sp. M1322 (assembly GCF_040318085.1). Lineage (NCBI taxonomy): Bacteria > Pseudomonadati > Pseudomonadota > Alphaproteobacteria > Hyphomicrobiales > Phyllobacteriaceae > Mesorhizobium > Mesorhizobium sp. M1322. Next base: position 21,926 of record NZ_JAMYLP010000053.1, on the reverse strand, counting down.
AAGCAGTTCTTCGGCAAGGAGCCGCACAAGGGTGTCAATCCGGACGAGGTCGTCGCATTGGGCGCCGCCATCCAGGCCGGCGTGCTGCAGGGCGACGTCAAGGACGTGCTGTTGCTCGACGTGACGCCGCTGTCGCTTGGCATCGAGACGCTGGGTGGTGTGTTCACGCGGCTGATTGAGCGCAACACGACTATCCCGACCAAGAAGAGCCAGGTGTTCTCGACGGCCGAGGATTCACAGTCGGCTGTGACCATCCGTGTCTTCCAGGGCGAGCGTGAAATGGCCGCCGACAACAAGGCGCTCGGCCAGTTCGACCTGGTCGGCATCCCGCCGGCGCCGCGTGGCGTGCCGCAGATTGAGGTCACGTTCGACATCGACGCCAACGGCATCGTCAACGTCTCGGCCAAGGACAAGGGCACCGGCAAGGAGCACCAGATCCGCATCCAGGCGTCTGGCGGCCTTTCGGATGCCGACATCGAGAAGATGGTGAAGGACGCCGAAGCCAATGCCGAGGCCGACAAGAAGCGGCGTGCGCTGGTCGAGGCCCGCAACCAGGCCGAGGCGCTGGTGCATTCCTCGGAGAAGTCGCTGAAGGAATATGGCGAGAAGGTTTCCGAGGCTGATCGCACTGCGATCGCCGATGCGATCGCGGCGCTGAAGACCGCTGCCGAAGGCGACGACGCGGCCGAGATCGAAGCCAAGACGCAGGCGCTCGCCGAAACCTCGATGAAGCTCGGTCAGGCCATGTATGAGGCTTCGCAGAAGGAAGCCGCGGAGGCTGACGCCAAGGCGGATGCCGCCAAGGACAGCGACGTGGTCGACGCCGATTTTGAGGAAATCAACGAGGACGACGACAAGAAGAAGTCGGCCTGAGCGGCCTGACGGCAGGTTTAGGCAGAAAGCCCGGCGCAAAAGCCGGGCTTTTTTGCAACTCTGGCCGAAAAAGTGCGGGCCTGGTCGAAAAAATGCGGGCAAGCCCGCGTCGAGACTGGCATCCCGGCGCCATCGCACCTAAATCGGAACAGCGTGCCGGCAAACGACGCAACAAGGCTTCAAGACGTTGAATATCCGGACTGCAGGAAAAGATGAAAGCTGATTTCTACGAAACGTTGGGTGTGCAAAAGGGGGCTGACGAGAAGGAGCTCAAGAGCGCTTTCCGCAAGCTCGCCATGCAGTTCCATCCCGATCGCAATCCCGGCGACCATTCCTGCGAGCACAAGTTCAAGGAAATCAACGAAGCCTACGAGACGCTGAAGGACCCGCAGAAACGCGCGGCCTATGATCGTTTCGGCCACGCCGCCTTCGAACAGGGCGGCATGAATGGCGGCGCACAAGGCTTCGGCGCCGGCGGCTTCGCCGACATCTTCGAGGATATTTTCGGCGACATGATGGGCGGGCGCCAGCGCCGATCCTCAGGCGGGCGCGAGCGCGGCGCCGACCTGCGCTACAATATGGAAATCACGCTGGAGGAGGCGTTTACCGGCAAGACAGCGCAGATTCACGTGCCGGCGTCGATCTCCTGCACGGAATGCTCCGGCAGCGGCGCAAAACCCGGCACCCAGCCCGTCACCTGCTCGATGTGCAATGGCCATGGCAAGGTGCGCGCCACGCAAGGGTTCTTCTCGATCGAGCGCACCTGCCCGCAATGTCAGGGGCGTGGCCAGACCATCAAGGAGCCGTGCCCGAAATGCGCCGGCCAGGGCCGCGTCACCGAGGAGCGCTCGCTGTCGGTCAACATCCCGGCCGGCATTGAGGACGGCACCCGCATCCGCCTTGCCAATGAGGGCGAGGCCGGCCTGCGCGGCGGCCCGTCGGGCGACCTCTATATTTTCCTGGCGGTCAAGCCGCATGAATTCTTCCAGCGCGACGGCGCCGATCTCTACTGCAAGGTGCCGATCTCGATGACAACGGCAGCTCTTGGCGGCTCCTTCGAGGTGGCGACGCTGGACGGCACCCAGACGAAAGTGAAGGTGCCGGAAGGTACCCAGAACGGCCGCCAGTTCCGCCTCAAGGGCAAGGGCATGCCGGTGCTGCGCCAGCACAATGTCGGCGACCTCTATATCCAGACCGCGGTCGAGACGCCGCAGAACCTTTCCCGCCGGCAGCGCGAGTTGCTGGAGGAGTTCGAGCAGCTTTCCTCGAAGGATAATTCGCCGCAGTCGAGCGGCTTTTTCGCGCGCATGAAGGACTTTTTCGAAACCTTCGGCGAGCGCTGATGCCTATTCTCGCCAATCGGGTGTAGAGTGCAATCAAGGCGAGGCTTCCCTAGCGTCATCAACATCTTATACCGGCGTCCGCCTTGCCTTGAACCCCGTAGCTGCTAAGTAGCCTCTCGGGGAAGCGTTCAGGAGAACTTGCATGGCACATGGTCCCGGACTGCGAAAGGCGCTGGCGGAAAAGTTCGACGACGAACTGAAGTTCTTCAAGGGCTGGATCGACAAGCCGAAGGCGGTCGGTTCGATCGTGCCGACCAGTTCCACCACGGCCCGCAAGATGGCCTCCGTCGTCAATCCGAACTCGGGCCTGCCGGTGCTCGAAGTCGGGCCCGGCACCGGCGTCATCACCCGAGCCATCCTCGCCCAGGGCGTAAAGCCTGAAAATCTCTACGCTGTCGAATATTCCACCGATTTCGTACGCCATCTGCGCCAGCTCTGTCCCGGCGTCAACGTCATCGAGGGCGACGCCTTCAACCTCGATGCGACGCTCGGCGACAAGAGCGGCCTGATCTTCGATTCAGTCATCTCCGGCGTGCCATTGCTCAATTTCCCGGTCGCCCAGCGCATCGCCTATGTCGAAAGCCTTCTCGATCGCATCCCGACAGGCCGCCCGGTCGTGCAACTGACCTACGGCCCGCTGTCGCCGATCCCGCCCGGCCGCGGCGATTACACGGTCGAGCATTTCCATTTCGTCATCCGCAACATCCCGCCAACGCAGCTGTGGATCTACCGGCGCGGGGCGCATTAGGTGTGCCCCCAAAGATCGCTTTTCGATCTTTGGGCCGGTGCGTTGATTTGAGCGATCCTTGGCTGTACCTGTCCGGGAACAAGGGTGGCCGATGGCAGTGATCCCGAAAATACTCGTCTTCGCGGGCTCGATTCGCGTTGGCGCCTACAGCGGCAGGACCGCCGATGTAGCGCAGAAGGAACTCGCCCTGCAGGGCGCCGAGGTGACCCGCATCTCGCTTGCCGACTATCCGCTGCCGATCCTCGACGAGGACCTGGAAAAGGAGAAAGGCGTTCCCGAAAACGCTATCAAGCTTGCCCGGCAGATCGCCGCCCATGACGGGCTGCTGATCGCGACGCCCGAATATAACGGCTCGATCCCGCCGCTGCTCAAGAACACCATCGACTGGGTGAGCCGGGTGCACACGGATGGCGGGCGGTCGTTCAGGCCGTTCGCTGGCAAGCCCGCCGGCCTTTGTTCATCTTCCAAAGGACACTTCGCCGGGGTACGCTGCATCAACCATCTACGCGCCGTGCTGGTGCGCTGCCAGATGGAGGTGGTGACGCCGGAGTGCTCCGTGCCGGAGGGCGGCAACGCCTTCGACGAAGACGGGAATTTCAGGGACGAGCGACTGCACAGATCGATGGAGCACCTATGCCGCACGCTGATCGAAATCTCGCGCATGCTGTCGAGGCGGATCGAGGTGTGATCCAGGAGCGCGCCAGCACCATGCAAGACAGGCTGATCGTCGGCCTCGACGTGCCGACGCTGAAGGAAGCCGAGAAGACGGTGCGCGAGCTCGACGGGATCGTCTCCTTCTACAAGATCGGCTATCAGCTCGCCTTCGCCGGCGGCCTCGATTTCGCCCGCGAGCTCGCCAGCGGCGGCACCAGGATCTTCCTCGACATGAAGCTGCTCGACATCGACAACACGGTGGCCAAGGGTGTCGAGGCCATCGCCAGGATGGGCATGACCATGCTGACGCTGCACGCCTATCCGAAGACGATGAAGGCAGCGGTCGAGGCCGCCAGGGGCAGCAATCTCTGCCTGCTTGGCGTCACCGTGCTGACCTCGATGGACGAACAGGACGTGATCGACGCCGGCTATGAGCATGACCCGCATACGCTGGTGCTGAGGCGCTCCGAACAGGCGCTGCATGCCGGCATGGGCGGCATCGTCTGCTCGGCCGAGGAAGCGGAAGCCGTCCGCCGGATCGTCGGGCCCAACATGGCCGTCGTCACGCCGGGAATACGGCCCAAGGGCAGCGACTATGGCGACCAGAAACGCGTGGTCACGCCGGCGCAGGCGATCCGCAACGGCTCCAGCCATCTCGTCGTCGGCCGGCCGATCGTCGGCGCGCCAGACAGGCGGGCGATGGCGGAAGCCATTCTCGATGAAATGCGCTCGGCATAGCGGCCCAGGAACAACACCGGAGAAAAATGCATGCCCAAGGGATACTGGATTGCCCGCGTCGATGTGCGCGATGCTGAAGGCTACAAGGACTATGTCGCCGCCGCCAAGCTTGCCTTCGACTGTTTCGATGTAAAATTCCTGGCACGCGGCGGCGCCCATGAAAAAGCCGAGGGGCCCGGTCGTGACCGCAACGTCATCATCGAGTTTCCGTCGCTGGCTGCGGCGCACGATTGCTATCACTCGCCGGAGTATCAGCGGGCGGTCGCGATCCGCCAGAAAGTAGCCGACGGCGAGATCGTGCTGGTCGAGGGGGTTTAGAGCGGTTCATCGTTTCACGGAAACGCGGAACCGCTCTATGTCTTTGTTTTTGCGCAATTCCGGACGGAAAACCGTTTCACACTTTTCCTGGAATTGCTCTAGTTCAGCGGCAACCCGCTGTGTCGGTCAGACGGAATGCAGGATGTAGAGCTTGCGCGTTTTCTCGTGGATGGTCCATTCGCCCTCCCAGCCAAGCGGCAGGACAAGCAATTCGCCGGGTCCGACATCTTTGGCTTCGCCGTCGGGACCGTGCAGCGTCACGCGGCCGGAGACGATGTGGCAAATCTCGGAATTCGTGTCGCGGCGCGCGGTGAACCGGCCCTGCGAACATTCCCAGACACCGACCTCGATCTTGTCATCATCCGAAGTCCAAAGCGTCTTGGCTGCTTCCAGCTGATCGCCTTCCAGCGAGGTCGGTTTCGGCTGGGGCTCACCGAGGTCGATATGGGCAAGGTGGGCGAAGGTCTTGAAGTCGATCATTCCTAGGTCCTCGAGGTGATGCGGTTCAGTGGCCGGTGATGCGATCGGCCAGGGCCGCCAGCCGCGATGTGCGCGGCAGGCCCTTTGCTTCCCGCTCGTCGGCAATCCGATAGAGCTGATACATGGAATGGACGCCGAGCCAGCGCAGCGGCTCCGGCTCCCATTTGCGCACGGTTCGATTGACCCAGGGAAGCCGCGTCAGCTCGGTGTCGTTGCCCAGCAGCAGATCCCTCAATGTGCGCCCCGAGAGGTTTGAGGTGGACACGCCGAGGCCGACATAGCCGCCAGCCCAGCCTATTCCGGTCTGCTTGTCGAAGCCCACTGTCGTGCACCAGTCGCGCGGCACGCCCAGCGTTCCACACCACGCATGGTCGAGCTTTAGTCCCTTGGTCTGCGGCAGAAGCGTCGTCAGGATCTTGTGCAGCTTATCGATCGTCGCCTGCTGGGTGACGCCTCGAATGTCGGTCTTCGAGCCGAACCGATAGGGCACCCCGCGCCCGCCCATGGCAATGCGGCCTTCCCTCGTGCGCTGGGCGTAGCAGTATGTATGTGCGGCGTCGCCGAGCACCTCGTAGCCATCCCAGCCAATTTCGCTCCACAGCTTTTCGGACAACGGCTCGGTGACCACGATGGCGCTGTTGAGCGCCAACCACCGTCTCTCGTGGCCGGCAATTCCGGCGGTGAAGCCCTCGGTCGCCCGCACGATCTTTTCGGCGCGCACCACGCCTCGGCTGGTTGCGATCTTGCCCTTCTCGATCGACAGCACGGTGGTCTGTTCATAGATCGGGACGCCGATGCGCTCCACTGCCCTGGCGAGCCCCTGCACCAGCTTTGCGGGCTGAACCCGCGCAACTTTTTTGATGACGAAGGCGCCGCGCGTGTTGTGTACCGCTATGCGCCGGCGCATCTCCGCTGCATCGATATACCCGACGCGTTCGTCGGTCAGCTCCCAGGATCTGGCATGGGCATACATCGCCTTGGCACGCTGCTCCTGCGCCTCGTTGGTTGCGACCAACAGTTCGTCGGTACGGCGAATGTCGGCGTCGATGCCTTCGGTTTCCGCAACCGATATGACCTCGTTCACCGTGCCCATCATTGCCGCCTGCATGGCGATGACGCCAGCGCGCGAGGTTGCCTTCTCGTATTTTTCGCGCGACCATGAGAACCCGCCGGACAGCCAGCCGCCATTGCGTCCCGAAGCACCGAAGCCGGCGAACTCCTTCTCGACGACTACAATGTTGAGGTGGGGCGCTGCCTGCTTCAGATAATAGGCGGTCCAAAGGCCGGTGTAGCCGGCCCCGACGATACAGACGTCGGCCACGATATCGCCCTGCAGTGGCGGTCGATAGTCGGGCACGCCGCCGATATCGGCATACCAGAATGAAACGTCGCCGTTCTTCTTCACGTCCATTGTCGCGATTTCCCAGATAGGATTCAGGTCAGCGTGAAATCGGCATTTTCATCGTCCGCCAACAGCTTCACGTCGCTGCCCGCGAATATGAGGTCGACCTCGTCGCCGATGGCGAAGGTCTCGGCGTCCAGCGTCGAGCGCACGATCGCCTTGGAGGTGTCGGCCAGCACGACCTCGTATTTGGAACCCGATCCGAGGTAGATGGCCTCGCCAATGCGCCCGGGCAGGGTGTTTCGATCCTGTCCGCCCTTCCCCCGCCTGGCGAGGCTCAGCTTCTCCGGCCGCAGCAGCATCACGGGTTTGGCACCGTCGGCAAGGCGTTTTGCGGCAGCCACTTTCCGTCCGGCTACGTCGATGGCGGTCTCGTTCCCGGAGGTGGAGGCTGCGCCACGCAGTATCGTCGAGTCGCCGACGAATTTTCCGACGAACAAGGTCTCGGGCTCGTCGTAGAGCTGGCGACCGGTGCCGATCTGCTCGATGCGCCCCTGGTTGAACACGGCGATGCGGTCCGAGAGGACCAGGGCTTCCTCCTGGTCGTGCGTGACGTAAACGAAGGTGGTGCCCAATTCGCGGTGGATCCGTTTGATCTCGAGCTGCAGCCATTCACGCAGCTTCTTGTCGAGCGCGCCGAGCGGCTCGTCCATCAGGAGCAGCGGTGGGTCGAACACGATGGCACGCGCCAGCGCGACGCGCTGCTGCTGTCCACCGGAGAGCTCGCTGGGGAAGCGATGACCGAAATCCGCCATCTTCACCATGTCCAGCGCCTTGCGCACCCGGGCCTCGCGATCGGGATTGGCGATGCCGCGCAAGGTCAGCGGGTATGCGACGTTCCTGCTCACCGTCATGTGCGGAAACAGCGCGTAGTGCTGAAACACCACGCCGATGTTGCGTTTGTGCGCCGGTACGCCGATGACGCTCTTGCCGCCGACATCAAGCGAACCCGAGCTGACTTCGGTGAAGCCGGCGATGACGTTGAGCGTGGTGGTCTTGCCCGAACCGCTGGGCCCGAGCAGCGTCATGAACTCCCCCGGCTCGATGTGCAGCGAGACCTTATCGAGAGCGATGAAACTGCCATAATGTTTGCTGACGGATCTGAGATCGATGGCTGCGCCGCGGGTCGATGGTGAGGCCATGTCAACGTTTTCCCTGTCTCGAACCGATCAGCAGCCCCGCCCCGATCACCAGCGAGGTCGTGATGAAGAGCAGCGTGCCCACCGCCGCAACGGTGGGGTCGGCATCCCGGGTAATGCTGGAGAAGATCTGGACCGGCAGTGTCTTCAGATACGGGCTGGTGATGAACAGCGCGACGATGATCTCATCGAATGAGGTTACGAACGCAAACAGCAGGCCCGACAAAATCCCTGGCGCGATCAGCGGCAACGTCACCGTCCTGAACGCTGTCAGCCGGGTCGCGCCGAGGCTGGCCGCAGCAGTCTCCAGCCGTTTGTCGAAGACTTCCAGGCTGGCGGAGACGGCGATGATGACGAAAGGAACGGCGAGCATCGTGTGGGCCAGCACGAAGCCGGTCATGGTGCCGACCAACCGCGTATCGAGGTAGACCGCGTAGATTCCGACGGCGAGCACCACCCCCGGCACGACCATTGGCGTGATCAGCAGTGCCCGGAGCACGCCGCTGACGCGGCTTTTCATGCGATCGAGGCCGAATGCCGCCAGCGTGCCGACGACAGTGGCGAACACCGCTGTGACGACGGCAACCTTGAGCGAACCGATCAGGCTCGCCGACCATTCGGGGCTGGTGAAGAAGTTCTGATACCACTGCCAGGAGAAGCCGGAAGGCGGAAAGGCCAGCGACTTCTTGTCGTTGAAGGACATCGGCACGACGACGATTGTCGGTGCGACCAGCCAGACCGCGACGAGCAGGCAGTACAGACCGAGCAGGATTCGACCGGGCTGTTTCATCAGCGTCGCGAGCCCGTCTTGTACGGTTGGCGCGACAGCGGTGCTGCGAGCGCGAGCAGGACGAAGGTCGCGCTCAACAGCACCACACCCATCGCGCCGCCGCGACCCCAGTTGAGCAGGCTGAGCACCTGGTTCTGGATCAGGGTCGAGAGCATGGTCGAACGCGGACCGCCGAGCAGCGCCGGGGTGATGTAGAACCCAAGCGCAAGAATGAACACGATGATGGCGCCCGCGTAGACGCCCGGAAGCGAGAGCGGCAGGTAGACCTGGGCAAAGGCGCGCGCCGGGCTTGCGCCGAGGCTCCGTGCCGCCTGCATGAGCCGCAGGTCGATCGTCTTCATCACCGAATAGAGGGGCAGGATCATGAACGGCAACAGTACCTGCGCCATGCCGATCACCACGCCTGTCTGCGTGCGGATCAGCTTAACCGGGCTGAGGCCGACTGCCCGGATGACGGAGTTGATCACGCCGGAATCCTGCAACAGGATGACCCATGCCAGGGTGCGCACCACGCCGCTCACCCAGAACGGCACCAGCACGCACAGGATGAGGACGAGCCGCATCTTGGGTCCGACTGCGGTCATCACATAGGCATAGGGATAGCCGGCAATGAGACATACCAGCGTCACCCAGGCGGAGATCGCGAAGGTGCGCTGAAGCACGGTCAGATTGACCGGTGTGCCGAAGAACCAAGCATAGTTCTGCCATCCCCATTGCGGCTCGGAAAAGCTGCGCAAGGTCACGATGGCGAGCGGTAGGCCTAGGCAGATGACGAGCAGCAGCAGCGCCGGCGCGACGAGCCAGAAAGCCTGTCCACGAAACCAGCGTCGCCGGTCGTCTGCCGCGACAGCCGGAACAGCGTCCCGGCTGTCGATTGCTCTCGTTGCCACGGTGGCGGACCTAGTTGCCCGCCATCAACGCGTTCCACTTTTCGTTCGCTACCTCGAAGTTCTCCACCCAGAACTTGATGTTCTGCTGGTAGCCAAGCTTCAGCTTGTCCGGCGTGTTGGTCATGAACGCCGCAGTGACCTCGTCTACTTCGGGTTTCGCGTCCTTGTGGATCGGGGTATACGAGGTGGTTTTTGCAAGCGTCTCCTGCGCGCTCTTGCCGACATAGGCGTTGATCAGCGCATGCGCCGCGTCGGGGTCCTTGACGCCCATCGGAATGGTCATCTGGTCCATCACGACCAGCCAGTCCTGCCACGCCGGCGTGTACTTCGCACCGTTCTTGACCGCGGTCATGGCACGTCCGGTCCACATCGCGATCATGTCGGCTTCGCCGGATTCGGCGAGCTGCTGTGAATCAGCGCCGGTCTTCCAGAAGATCGTGTCCGGACCGAGCGACTTCACCTTCTCGATAGCCTTGTCGATATCGGCAACCGTCATGTTTTCGACCGACCCACCGGCTGCGAGCAGCGCCTGCTCGATCATTCCGCCGGACAGATCGCCGCTGCCCTCCAGTGCGCGCGAGCCCGGGAACTTCTCGATGTCGAAGAAATCCCTCCAGCTCTTGGGCGGGTTATCCTTGTATTTTTCGGTGTTGTACATCAGCACCACGCCATAGTTCATGGCCGGCACACTGCATTCGCTGATCTGGCCCTCCGGAATGTTGGACGTATCGATCTTCGAGAAGTCCAGCTTCTGGAACAGCTTGCCGCAATAGACGTAGGGCGGGAAATCGCCGGTATCGACAACGTCCCAAGTGACATTGCCGGACTCGACCTGCGCCTTCAGTTTCGAGATTTCAGTTGGCCCGTCGCTGAGCAGCGTCACGCCTGATTTGTCGACGAACTCTTTCAGCGCGGCGATCTGACCATCCTGGTAAATGCCTCCATACGAGACGAAGGTAAGCGTCTTGCCCTTCAGCGAGCCCTCGGCCACCTCGCCTGCCACGGGCTTGCTCTGCGCAAGCGTTGCGGTCGTGATCATCAGCAGCCCGAATGCGGCCACCTGTCCGATCTTGGTCTTCATAGCTTTATCTCCCATTTATGTGCACCCGCATTAGTTCGGTTCGCCCGGCTGCGAGCCTTGTCCGGGCGTGTATCGATTGAGTTCCGCCGCGCCGCTGGTCGGGGGCGCGATGATCCAGAGCACCTGCGCCGGCGTCTTGCCGATGTTTGCCGTGCGATGCGGCGTCGAGGTTGCGTATTCGATGCTGTCGCCTTCGTTCATGACGAAACGCTCGTCTGCCAGCGTCAGCTCGACCGTCCCCTTGAGGACGACGAACATCTCGTGCTTGCCGCCATGCGTGTAAGCGGCGTTGCCGGTCGAGCCGCCGACGTCGAAATCGCCCGAATAAACCTCGAATTCATGGATCGGTCGCCGCGACAGCAACGTCTTTCGGCAACCGTGGCTGATCGGCAGCAGCGGGCGGTCAGCCCGGGTGAGCACCTTGTGGAACCCGCCCTCGGTCTGCTCGAACAGGTCGTTGATGCCGAGATCCAACGCAGCCGCGATCCGCATCAGGGTGCTGGCGCTGGCTCCGCTCAGATTGCGCTCGAGCTGGCTGATGAAGCTCGCCGTCGTGCCGACCATATCGGCCAGCTGGCGAAGCGAAATGCGCCGGGCCGTGCGAATGGCCTTGATCCGGCCGCCGACATGCTTCGCCTTTTCTGCTTCCGGCGCTGCCAGCGCTGTCATCTCCGGGGATGTCGCAGGGTCGACTTTCACCGATCGCCTCCTCACTTAACACCTTATTAAGTGGAGTGTCGGGACGCAAGCCTTTTGTCGAGAAACGATCCTGGGCCGCCGGCTGCTCATCCCGTTGGCGAGGCAAGAAAACGGTTCGCGGCGATCTCGGCCATCGCATCGGCGAGGCCCATCTTCCATTGCGTGCGGCAATAGGCGCGGAAATCGAAGCAAGCCAAGCCGGGGCAGACCTCGAATTCGATGAGATGGACGCTGTCGTTGGCTTCGACTCGGAAATCCATGGAAAATACATCCCGCAGGCCGAGCCCGGTCATCAGGCTTTGCGCGATTTGGCGGATGGTTGCATCGGCTCGCGGCTGGCTGGCAGCGACCGGCAGCAGCACCGGCTCGGCATATGTTCCCGCCGCCTTGGCAGCTTCGCCGGTGTCGCCGTAAAGCGCCAGGCTGTCCTCCATGGTCTGGAAATCACTACCCGAATCGACAAAGGCGATGCCGAGCGCCTCGACGCCGGTGTCCGGCCTCAGTCCGAGAAAACTCGCGCGCGCATTGCGCCCCGTGACGTAGGGCTGCACGACGACATCATCGCGATAGGCGGCGAACACGCGCCGGCTGAGTTCCAGCGCGTGGCCGAAATCGCTGCTGCGCGAATCCGGCCAGATGCCGATTTTGGCGCCGAGCCGGTTCGGCTTGACGAACCAGCCGGTTGGCGAAGCCGGTGGCTCGACCAGCCAATGGCCGTCGCGGGCCAAACCGGATTGCGGCACCGGCAGGCAGAGCGCGCCGAGCACGGCGCCGGAGCGGAATTTGTCCTGGCAGAGCGCAAACAGCGCGTCGTCGGCGCCGATCGTCTTCAGACCGTTCAGTCTTGCCAGAGCCGGTGCTGCACCGCCTCGGAAATAGGCGACGCCGTCGGTCAACGTCCAGACCAGCGTCGTGTCCGGGTCCTCGCCGGTGAACACGTTTGCGGCACCGTCGAGCGCCACCGGCGCGAAGGACAGGCCGCGTGTCAGGCATGCCGCGGCCAGCGCGTCGAACTCAGAGGCGATGTCGGTCGATTGCGCCAGATAGGAGGCGATTTCCGCGGCGCGCGCCGGCACATGGCCATCGGCGACCAGCCGGTCGAAGCAGGCCTTTTCCGGCTCGTAGATAAGGATCAGCTTCGGCCTGCGGCTTGACATGGGCTGAACGATTCCTGGCGGCGCGATAGCCTACCATCGCAGGACGAACATATCAGGCTTTCGCTGAACCGACACCGGCCGGACGCCCGCACGACAGAGCGATAATACTTAAGCAATCAGCACGCGCGGCTCGAAGCGGCCGTTGACCGGAATGTCGAGCAGAAATGTCATGCCGGCTTGCGGGTCCAGCAGGCGCTGTTTCTCATCCTTGCCCGACCAGGCAGAAGTGACCGCCAGTCGGTCGGCATTCGTGCCGACAAAGGCCGGACAGGATGGTTGCGTCACCGGCATCGCGACCGATCGGATGAGCTTGCCGTCAGGCCCATAAGCCTCAACGACGCCGCCGCCCCAGCAGGCGTTCCACAGGACACCGTCGCGATCGAGCACAGAACCGTCGATATAGCCCTTGGCCTTGCGGTGATCGACGAAGATCTTCGGCTCGCCGGACGGCAGGCCGGTGGCCGGATCGCAGTCGACCCGCATCAACAGTCCGGTGCTGGTATCGGTGTAATAGGCGACCGTTCCATCTTCGGAAAAGCAGATCGAGTTCGACACCGTGATGTCCGAATAGAGCCGGCGCAGTTCCCCCCTAGAGAACCAATAGATCGAGCCGGCGGCCTTTTCCTCACCCTTGCCCATCGTGCCGACCCAGAAGGCACCGCAGGGGTGGACGCGCGAATCGTTCGAGCGCGTGACCGGATTGTCGGCCTCGATCGCCGTGTGCAGCGTCATCCGGCCGGTCGTCACGTCGCGGACATGCAGGCCGGTTTCGGTGGCGATCAGCTGTCTTTTGTCGTCGATGATGGCGATCGCGCTGGCCATCTGGCCAAGCTCGTGGATTTTGACCGCGCCGCCGGAAAGGCGCTTTTCCAGAAGCTGGCCGTTGAGGATGTCGAACCAGTAGAGCGTATCGGTGGCGGGGTCATAGCTCGGGCCTTCGCCGAGCTGACAGACATGGTCGGAAAAAACAGAAACGACGGCATCGTTCATCGCACAGCTCCAAACGCCGCATCCCAGGCCACGACTGCGACCTGCGCCCGCGTTGCCACGTCGTCGATGCTCATACCAGGCTTGAACAGGCTGGAGCCGAGACCGAAGACGCTGACGCCGGCCGCCTTGTAGCCGGCAAAGTCCTTTTCCGACACGCCACCGACCGCGCCGACCAGCGTCTTATCAGGCAAAACGGCGCGCATCGCCGCGATGCCGGCCGCGCCAAGCACGCTGGCCGGGAAGAACTTCAGCGCCGAGGCGCCGAGCCGAATCGCCTCGAAGCCCTCGGTCGGCGTGAACACGCCGGGCATCGTCACCATGCCGTAATTCATGGCGCGGCCCATGACCTCGGCATCGATGTTAGGGCTGACGAGCAGCCGTCCGCCGGCATTGTGCAATCCGTCGACATCGGCCGCAGTCAGCACAGTCCCGGCGCCGACCAGTGCCGTCGCCGGTAGCGCTTCCACGATTTTTGCGATCGAGGCAAACGGGTCAGGCGAGTTGAGCGGCACTTCGATCGCTTCGATGCCGGCCTCAAAGATCGCGCGGCCAATGGCCACCGCCTCGTCCGGCCTGAGGCCGCGCAGGATAGCGACAAGCCCGCGCTCGAGCTTCGGAAACGGTGCGGTCTCGGTCATGCGGCAACTCCACTGTTGTCGATCATGTCTGGGCAATCATGCCATTTTCGCGCGCCGCTTCGATCAGGCCGGCACGCACCGCCTCGTCGGCATCGACGGCTCTCACCGCAAGTCCGGCAAGGCCGAGCGCCTCCGTGTACAGCGCGCCGAGCGCGCCGGAAGCGACCAGCACGACCGATCCGCCTTTCCCATAACGGCGACTGGCCGAGGCGATCTCGCCGCCGATCAGCAGGCCGGACAAGCAGGCGGCCGCATCGCCGGGCTTCAGGTCCTGCAGCAGGCCCGCGGCGCGGATCGAGAACAGTCTCGAGGTGACATCGCCGCCGTCGGCAAGCGCTTGCTCGCACCAACGCCGGAAAAACGGATTGCCTGATGCTACCGGCTGGGGCTGCTCGCCCAGCGAATGGCGCAGGATCGAATGCGCGGCCAGCACCGAAAACAGCTCGCCGGTGGGCCAGGTGCCGAAACCGGCAACAGCGCCGTCCTCGACCAGCACCCATTTGGAGTGGGTGCCGGGCATGCAGACGAGATGGCGTCCTTTTGCCGGTAAACCAGCGCCGGCAAGCTGCGTTTCCTCGCCACGCATGACGTCGGGCGCATCGGCCTGGCGCTGGGCAAGGCCCGGCACGATACGGATGTCGCGGCGCTGCCCGGGGACGCGCGCTGCACCGGCAAGGATGGTGCCGATCGGCGCCGGCACGGTGACATAGGGCGCTTCCAGCCAGCCCTGGCGGGAGCCGGCCATGCCGCAGATGATAACGGGCATCGCTTCCGGCGCGCCCATCGCCGCCAGATGTCCTTCGAGGATGGTCGAAAACCCGGCGGCTTGTGCGGTGATCAGCCCGTCATCGCCGCGGCGCTCGGCAAGGATTTTTCCGGCTTCATCGACCAGCCAGACCCTGAGACGGGTGGTGCCCCAGTCGACGGCGGCAACAGAAGGCGCTTTGCTCGGGAATCCTGGGTTCACAGGAAGCCCCCGTCGACGATCAGCATCTGGGCGGTCAGCATCCGCGAAGCGTCCGACGCCAGGAACAGCACCGTGCCGACGATGTCATCCGGCTGCATCACCTGCTTGATGCATTGCTTGGCGACGTGGGCGGCGAGCGCCCGTTCGGTGACCCAGAGCTCCTTCTGCCGCTCTGTGATCACCCAGCCGGGTGCGATCGCATTGACGCGAATGCCGTCGACGCCGAGCTTGCCGGCAAGGCCCTTGGTCAGGCCGACGATGCCGGCCTTGGCCGCGGTATAGGCCGGCATGTCGGGGTGATTGATCAGAAACGACGTCGACGTGAAGTTGATGATCGAGCCGCCGCCGGCGCGCCTCATGCCCGGCGCTACCGCCTGTGCGGAGAAGAAATGCGGACGCAGATTGACCGCCTGGTTGTTGTCCCAGAACTCCACTGTGACATCTTCCACTGCGTGGCGATCATCAAGTGCTGCATTGTTAACCAGCACGGTGACGTCGCCATGCGCGTCGGCGGCCTTGGTTGCCGAAACCCGCAGCGCCTCGATGTCGCGTATGTCCGTCTTGAGATAGAGGGGCCGGCGGCCGAGATCCTTCTCGATGCGATCGGCCAGCGCCAGGCTCGGGCGGTCGGCGATGTCGATGAAGGCGACCTTTGCCCCCTGGCGGGCAAAACCCTCGGTCAGCGCCGCACCGATGCCGGAACCGCCGCCGGTGATCAGCACCGAAGCGCCCTCAAGGTCGGCAAAGCGCGCCGATGGCATCATTTTTTCTCCCTGGGCATGACCCGAAAATCGGTTTCGATTTTCGGAAAGGATCATGCGCAAAATCAAAGTGCTACAGCGTCCTTTGCGCGTCCAAAAAGGACGCGCGGCGCTGTAAGCTCAGTCGGCGCGCATCCTAGCCAGCCCGGTCGGGGGAGCAAGGGAGAAAAACCGATTCCCGAGGCTTATGTCAGACAAAAAGGCGATCACGCCCCCGCTACGCGTCCTCGCTGCGGCGGCGATCCCATGAAAGCATCGAGCGCACGCGTGGCCTCGCTTTGTCTGCAACTGACCGACAGACGCCCCGCTTGCAGCAGGCAATCCTCAAAATGTCGCGATTGGCAGATGACCGGCGAAGCTGTACAGGCAAGCAGCCCATCCGATCCGCCGGAGATCCGCCATGCCTCTGAAAATCGCCATCCAGATGGACCACATCTCCACCGTCTCGATTGCCGGCGACACGTCTTTCGCGCTGTCGCTGGAAGCGCAGCGGCGCGGCCATCAGCTGTTCCATTATACGCCCGACCGGCTGTCGCTGCGCGGCGGCAAGGTGTTTGCCCGCATCGAGGCAATGCAGGTCCGCGACGAGAAGGGCAATCACTATTCGCTCGGCGAAGAAGTCCGCACCGACCTGTCGGAGATGGACGTCATCCTGCTCAGGCAGGATCCGCCGTTCGACATGAACTACATCACCACGACGCACATACTCGAGCGTATCCATCCCAAGACGCTGGTGGTCAACGACCCGGCCTGGGTGCGCAACAGCCCGGAAAAGATCTTCGTCACCGAATTTCCCGACCTGATGCCGGAAACGCTGATCACCAAGGACCCGCTGGAGGTCGCCGCCTTCCGGAAGGAGTTCGGCGACATCATCGTCAAGCCGCTCTACGGCAATGGCGGCGCCGGCATCTTCCACCTGCACGAGGCCGATCGCAACCTCGCCTCGCTGCTCGAAATGTTCGGCCAGATGTTCCGCGAGCCCTATATCGTGCAGCGCTATCTGAAGGAGGTGCGCGCCGGCGACAAGCGCATCATCCTGATCGACGGTGAGCCAGTCGGCGCCATCAACCGGGTGCCGGCCGAGACTGATTCACGCTCCAACATGCATGTCGGCGGCCGTGCCGAAAAAACCGAACTGACGGCGCGCGAGCGCGAGATCTGCGCCCGCATCGGCCCGTCGCTGAAAGAGCGCGGTTTTATCCTCGTCGGCATCGACGTGATCGGCGACTACATGACCGAGATCAACGTGACGTCGCCGACCGGCGTGCGCGAGGTGCAGCGTTTTGGTGGCGCCGACATCGCCAGCCTGTTCTGGGATGCAGTCGAGGACAAACGCAAGTAGCACCCACACTTGGGGGAATAGTGTTTTTCCGATCCGTTGCCGACGCAACGCGATCAGAGCGCAACGTTCAATTGTTCCCGTAATGTTCTTGCCTTCGCCCGAAATCTGTGGTTGTCTCCGGTGACGCCGTTCGCGGCATGATCGCAGGGCTTCGGGCGAGCCCGTATCCGGGGGCAGAAAAAATGGTTGCGCGGGTCCGCACGGTCGCTTTCCAGGGCATCGAGGCCGTACCGGTCGACGTGCAGGTGATGATTGCGCCCGGCAAGGTCAACATGCACATCGTCGGCCTCGGCGACAAGGCGGTGGCCGAAAGCCGTGAGCGGGTGCAGGCGGCGCTGCATGCGTCGGGCCTGTCGATGCCGTCGAAGAAGGTCACGGTAAATCTGGCGCCCGCCGACCTGCCCAAGGAAGGCAGCCATTACGATTTGCCGATCGCGCTCGGCCTGATGGCGGCATTGGGGGCGATTCCGGGCGACATGCTGGCCGGCTATATCGTGCTTGGCGAGCTGTCGCTCGACGGCACCATCGCAGCGGTGGCCGGCGCGCTGCCGGCGGCGATCGGCGCCAATGCCGAAGGCAAGGGCCTGATCTGCCCTTTCGCCTGCGGCCCGGAAGCGGCGTGGGCCGGCAAGGATTTCGACATCCTGGCACCGCGCAGCCTGATCGCCATCGCCAATCATTTTCGCGGCACACAGGTCCTGTCGCGGCCGGAGCCCGGCATCCATGCCTCGGCGCGTGACCTGCCGGATCTCGCCGACATCAAGGGCCAGGAGACCGCCAAGCGGGCACTGGAAGTGGCGGCGGCCGGCGGCCACAATCTGTTGATGGTCGGACCGCCGGGGTCGGGAAAATCGATGCTGGCGCAGCGGCTGCCGTCGATCCTGCCGCCGCTGGCGCCCAGGGAATTGCTCGAAGTCTCGATGATCGCGTCGGTGGCCGGCGAACTCGGCGAAGGAAAACTGACCGACCGGCGGCCGTTCCGTGCGCCGCACCATTCGGCCTCGATGGCTGCCATGGTCGGCGGCGGCCTGCGCGTGCGGCCGGGCGAGGCGTCGCTTGCCCATCACGGCGTGCTGTTCCTCGACGAGTTTCCCGAATTCTCGCCGCAGGCGCTCGACGCACTGCGCCAGCCGCTGGAGACCGGCGACTGCATGATCGCCCGCGCCAATCATCGTGTCACCTATTCGGCACGCATCCAGCTGGTCGCGGCGATGAACCCGTGCCGCTGCGGCATGGCCGGCGAGCCGGGCTATCGCTGCCTGCGCGGCGACCGTTGCCGCACCGATTACCAGGCGCGCATTTCCGGCCCGCTGCTCGACCGTATCGATATCCGGATCGAGGTGCCGGCGGTCTCGGCCAGCGATCTGATCCGGCCGGACCGGGCAGAGAAAAGTGCCGCGGTGGCGCTGCGCGTGGCCCGCGCCCGGACGATCCAGCGCGAGCGTTTCGAACGGCTTGGCGCGACCTCCGCCACCACCAACGCGCATTGCTCGCCCTCGGTCATCGAGGAGATCGCGATGCCGGATGCATCAGGCCTGTCGCTGCTCAGGGATGCCAGCGAGAAACTAGGCTTTTCCGCGCGGGCCTATCATCGGGTCCTGAAGGTGGCGCGAACATTGGCCGATCTCGAGGCCAGCGAGACGGTCGGCCGCATCCATCTGGCCGAGGCGATTTCCTACCGCATGAGCTCGGAGCGAATGGCGCAGGCGGCGTGACGTTCCCCTCCCGCCAGTCATTTCCGCAGCAGCTATTTAACCGGGATCATGAGATGTGCGTAGGGAGTGCCCGCCCACATCACATATGGCCTGGACGTGTCAGGCTTGGGGTCCGCCGGATAGCCCTGCATCATGTCCGTTGCGTTGACGATCATCACGTGCGGTCCGGTCTCGATCCAATTGTTGCCTTCCTCGGGCTTCGTCGCATAAGGATCGGTGTTGCTGCCGTCGGTGCCGCCGGCCAGCATATACATGAAGCCGACCTTGCCCTTGGGCGGTTCCTTTTTTCCCATCCAAGCCATCGCCCATTCCATAGAGTTGGCGTCGCCACACATTGGATCCGGGCCAGGTGTGGCCGGGTTGTCGGGCATGCACCAGAAGCCGTTTGTGCCCTCGCGCAGTGTGCGCATTGCACCCTTCTCATCCATAGCGTGGATCGCAGCGCCGCTTGCTACAGCGGGGGGTGCGGCGGATTCAGCGCTCTTGATCATCGCAGCGTCGTCGGCGGCTGCGCCTTGCATCGCAAACAAACTGCCCGCTGCCAAAAGCGCAGCGACCGTCAGAAGCCGTTTCATGGCCGTTCTCCGGTTTTTTTGAGTTGATATCGGACGCACGGCCTCCCAGAGCCGTTTGTCGGTGGTCAAAATTCTAGCAGATGGCATGCACCGGGACAACGCTGTTTTAGCGATGGCTAATATCCTTCGGGTGATTCAGACCGGGCTCTCAAACATGCTGCATCGGACGATTTCTATTTCGCGCCTCGTCTTGTGAGACTGCGCCTTGCAACGGCGGCTTGCTATCCAGCCCGCTCCTTCGCCTTCAGCTTCAGCCGCCGCGCGTGCAGCACCGGCTCGGTGTAGCCGTTGGGCTGGGTGCGGCCTTTGAAAACCAAGTCGCAAGCAGCGAGGAAGGCGATCGACTTGTCGAAGTCGGGCGCCATCGGCCGGTAGAGCGGATCGCCTGCGTTCTGGCGATCGACGACGCCGGCCATGCGCTTCATCGTCTCCATCATTTGGTCTGAGGTGCAGACGCCATGATGCAGCCAGTTGGCGATATGCTGCGAGGAGATCCGCAGCGTAGCGCGGTCCTCCATCAGGCCAACGTCATTGATGTCAGGCACTTTCGAACAGCCGACGCCCTGGTCGATCCAGCGCACGACATAGCCGAGAATGCCTTGCGCGTTGTTGTCGAGCTCCTTCTGGATTTCCTCCTGAGACCAGTTCGGCCGCACCGCTACCGGCACCGACAATATGTCGTCGAGCTTGGCCTTCGGCCGGCTCTTCAGCGCCGTCTGCACGGCGTGGACGTCGACCTTGTGATAGTGGGTGGCGTGCAGTGTTGCCGCCGTCGGCGACGGCACCCAGGCGGTGTTGGCGCCGGCCTTGGGATGGGCGATCTTCTCCGCAAGCATCGCCGCCATCAGATCGGGCATCGCCCACATGCCCTTGCCGATCTGGGCGCGGCCGGCGAGCCCGCATTCCAGCCCGGTGTCGACGTTCCAAGCTTCGTAGGCGGCAATCCAGACGGCCTGCTTCATGTCGCCCTTGCGGATCATCGGGCCGGCTTCCATCGAGGTGTGGATCTCGTCGCCGGTGCGATCGAGGAAGCCGGTGTTGATGAAGACGACGCGGTCCTTGGCGGCGCGGATCGCCTCCTTGAGGTTGACGGTGGTGCGCCGCTCCTCGTCCATGATGCCCATCTTGATGGTGTTTTTCGTCATGCCGAGCAGCGCCTCGACGCGGTCGAAGATCTCGACAGCGAAGGCGACTTCTTCCGGCCCGTGCATCTTGGGCTTTACGACGTACATCGAGCCCGCGCGGGAGTTTTGCCGGCGGCCGTTCGGGCCGACATCGTGCAGCGCGACCAGCGCCGTCAGCGCCGCATCCATGATGCCTTCCGGCACCTCGTTGCCGTCGCGGTCAGATATCGCCGGATTGGTCATGAGGTGACCGACGTTCCTGACCAGCATCAGCGAGCGGCCCGGCAGGGTGAGCGCGACGCCATCGGGCGCGGTATACGACCGGTCGGGATTGAGTTTTCGCGTAAAGGTCCTGCCGCCCTTGGTGATCTCCTCGGCAAGGTCGCCCTTCATCAGGCCGAGCCAGTTGCGGTAGACCACGACCTTATCTTGCGCATCCACCGCCGCGACCGAATCCTCGCAATCCTGGATGGTGGTCAGCGCCGATTCCAGGATGACATCGGCAATGCCGGCTGGATCGGTCTTGCCGATCTGGTTGCTGCGGTCGATGACGATCTCGATGTGCAGGCCATTCCTAGTGAGCAGCACGGCTTCAGGGTTGGCGGCGTCGCCGCGATAGCCGGCAAACTGTTTGGGGTCGGCGAGCGTGGTGGCGCCGGCGCCCTCGCCCAGCCGCAACATGCCGTTGGCGACCGAAAGCCCGTTCACCCCTGCCCATTTGCCCGAGGTGAGCGGCACCGATTCATCGAGGAAACTTTTCGCCCAGGCGATGACTTTTGCGCCGCGTGCGGGATTGAAGCCTTTGCCCTTCTCGGCGCCGCCGGTCTCGGGAATGGCGTCGGCGCCGTAGAGCGCATCGTAGAGCGAGCCCCAGCGCGCATTGGCGGCGTTCAGCGCGTAACGCGCGTTCATCACCGGCACCACCAGCTGCGGCCCGGCGACCACCGAAATCTCCGGGTCGACATTTTCGGTCGTCACCGAAAAGGCCGGCCCTTCCGGCACGAGATAGCCGATCTCCTTCAGGAATCCCTTGTAGGCTTCGATGTCGCTGGGTGCGCCATTGTCGCGGTACCAGCGGTCGATCTGGTCCTGCAGCGCGTCGCGCTTTTCCAGCAGCGCCCGGTTCTTCGGCGAAAGGTCGTGCACGATGGCTGAGAAGCCGGTCCAGAAGGCGTTGGCGGCAATGCCGGTGCCCCGCAGCGCCTCGTTCACGACGAAATCATAAAGCTCGCGGGCAATCCGCAATCCAGCGATTTCGACACGATCGGTCATCGGAGGTTCTCCAAGGCTTTGGCCGGTTGCCGGCACCGGGCGTTTGACATGTCGGGTTTGCAGGGTCAATTCCGCTTAGGATGAAGGTAGGGCATTTTCGCCGCCGGCCAAAGCTGCCAATCTCCCCCTTGTGGGGGAGATGCCCGGCAGGCCCGGGTTCCTCGCCCCCGCAAAGCGGGGGAGAGGTTGCCGCGAAGCGGCCGGAGAAGGGGAAATCGTTATGCGCCGTG